>JBGTHH010000550.1:0-4382 GCA_041746275.1 Pirellulaceae bacterium
GGACGAGGGGCGTGGGCGGAAACGGAGCCGTTATTGATGATTCGTCCTCCCATGGGCGACTGGGCCTTCATAATCCGGAATGCGGCTTGAGTACACAGGAAGGCTCCCGTAAGATTCACGTCGACCACCGTTTGCCATTGATCCAGGGTCAACTCTTCTAGCGGTACAGGCGGCGCGCCGGTCCCGGCATTGTTCACGAGCACGTCCAAGCGATGGAATTTCTCGGCGGTCATGGCGAACAAGTTGTCCACCGCCGCAGGCTGCGTGATGTCCGTCGCTACGATCAGCACGCGCGACTCTGCCACATCAGCCAAGGCAGCCGTCTTCTCCAAAGC
This sequence comes from Pirellulaceae bacterium, assembly GCA_041746275.1. Lineage (GTDB taxonomy): Bacteria > Planctomycetota > Planctomycetia > Pirellulales > Pirellulaceae. The sequence continues at coordinate 336 of JBGTHH010000550.1, forward strand.
TTCGCGGCGACGTCCCGCCAGCACAACCGAGTATCCCTCCCGCAACAAGGCCAGGGCGACGTGACGCCCCACGCCGCTCCCCGCACCAGTAATGAGTGCGACCTTTCCCACAGCTTCCATATTTCGTGTACCCTTTCGACATGTCTCGACTGAACCGTTTCGTGATCGTACTCCAGGTAGCCCGTGACCATCACGCCTAAATCGCGACAAGCACTATACCACGACGCCATTCGCGCCACCGCCTATGGACTGGTGGTTAACCTGCTGTTGGCGGTGGTGAAACTCGTGGGAGGTGTCGTCGGCGGTTCCTTCGCGTTGATCTCCGATGCGGTCAATTCCATTGGTGATTGCCTCACTTCGGCGGTCGTCATCGTGGCTTTGATCTTCGCTCAACGACCGGCCGATCGCGAGCATCCGTACGGCCATAGTCGCTTGGAGGCAATTGGGGCGTCGAACGTGGCGCTGCTGATCATCATGTCCGCTTTGATCATCGGTTGGGAAGCGATCCAGCGGTTGAACGTTGTTCCCAGCGTACCGCCTGTCTGGACGCTCTGGATCGCCGCGGCCAATGTGGTGATTAAAGAGTCGCTGTTCCGTTACAACGCTCGCGTCGGCGCGCGTACCGGTTCGACGGCGGTGTTGGCAAACGCCTGGGATCACCGGAGCGATGCCCTCGCCAGTTTGGCCGTGCTCGTGGGGCTGGGCATCGTGTACGTGGCGGGCCCCGGATACTTTTGGGCGGACGCCGCGGCGGCTTTGATTGTGGTAGTGATGATCCTGGCCAACGCCAGTCTGCTGTTCAGTCGTAGCGTCAGCGAATTGATGGACGTGCAAGCGGACGATCAATTGGTACGGCGGATTCGTCAGGAGGCCGAGTCGATCAGCGGCTTGCGCGAAGTGGAAACGTTGTGGGTAAGAAAATCGGGATTGGAGTATTTTGTCGACATCCATATCGAAGTCGATGCCGAGCTGACCGTGGCCGAAGGGCATCGCATTGGTCACCGCGTGAAGGATCATCTACTACGGCGTTTCACCCAATTGCGCGATGTCCTGGTCCACTTGGAACCCCATCCTCACGAGCACAACGCGGATGCCAGTTCCGGGGACGCGTAGTCGGGACTATTCACCACCCGGCACGTCACTTATCAATCGGTCTCGCGGTTGAACAGCAAATCTTAACCCCAGTCGATGTTGGGCGGAGGCTTGGTATTGGCTGGATGCCAAGCTGCACTTCCTGGAGGAATGTTTGGGAGATAGTATCCACAAAACTCACGTGTCCCGCTCCTGTTTTGATGGCAAGTCGCACACCACGCCGCGCGGGCATCGACGAAAAACGAGTGGTAGCGACGGTGCTTGGTGTTTTCCTGAGAGACTGAGCCGGACTGTAAACTCGGCTTCTTTATGTCGTCCGGTTGTCAGTTGTATTTAGCCGACTTAGAAGTCCGTCACAGAGATCGCAGGAAGGCGATCAGGGCCGCTCGGTCTTCGTCGCTGAGACGCAAACCAAATCTATGTCCCTTCACCGCGCGTGTCGTCGTGCCCGGCGGACCTTTCCAGCCGGTGGGCACGTAGTCATCATCGAGTCGACGCGGATTGAACCAATCCTCTAATGTCGCGACAGAGCCATTGTGCTCGAACGGGCCGCGCAGCCAGGCTCCACGCAGCGACGGGATCTTGTAGAGGCCGGTTCCGCGACGCGTCGCCATTGTCAGTGTGGGGTCGGTATCGACTCGTGTCCGAATGACCTGCGGCTTGTCTGGATGATCATCCGGCACCTCAAATCCCGGTGCAGCAACGAGCAGATCGTTACTGTAGTCCTTCTCCGGATCGTGGCAGCGGGCGCATCCTTGGGCGCGGAAGACCTGTTGGCCGCGCTGAGCAAGCTCATCGAACTTGTTGGGATTTGTCGGAGGTTCAAGCGAGTAGGCATATCGAGCCAATGCCAAGAGCTGTTTGTCGCTGTATCGGCGGAACAGGTACGATTCCGGTTCCGGTAGATCCTTGAAGTCAGCCCCGGCGGGAACGAAGTCACCAAACCGGGAGAGATTGTCCATGCCCTGATTCAGCGCCGCATACCGCATCAGGTCTTCAATCCCTCGATGACGTTGAAGTCCGGTGCGATCGAGATATCGCCTGTTCTTGAGCCCGAAGAGATCCGGAACCACGACGGGCGAAACGGGGCTGGAGCGGTGTCGGGCAAGTACACCCGGCGGGATCGTGCTGTGTGCCTCAGACAGTTCCGCCAAGGGTGTCGTCCAAAGTCGCTGCTGCGGATCAGGGACAAGCCACGGAGCCCCGAAGAGGTTTCGTTCCAACCCTCGGACTGCATCCGGGATGGCACCCTCTTCTCGCATCTGGCTTCCGTAAATCCTGCTGAACGGTAAGTTGCCCTGAGCACCTTTGACCAACGTGCCATCAGGCCGGATGCGCGTATGGCACATGGCACAGGACAATGCTCCGACTTCTACCTTTCCTCGTTCGCGGATGACATAGCGAAAAAACGGATTGATCCCCTCAGACGTCACGGGCACGTCGTGATCCCGATACCACTTCGGGTCTCTCACAATGAGGCTTGTCTCCGTTGAAGGGAGCATCCGGCCCGAGCCGAATGCGATCGGCCAGTCAAAGACAAGTTCCCCGGCCGCTCTCCACTCTTCTTCAGTGCCGAGTTCGGGGCGCTGAGTTGCTCCCCACAGGATCACAGGCTCCGTGAAAGCAAGTTCGGCGAAGTAGTTCGGCGGCTCATGCTCCGGATGGTAGACCGGGTACGTCTGATAGATCTCCCACTCCGGCAATCGGTAGTAGTAGTCACCCGGCACGTGCTTAGGAGTCACGTCGGCATTGGCCAGAGGGAGTTCCAGCGTCTCCATCGCCGCGTCGTTCCACATCCGAATTGGCGGATCGTCGCTTTCCGTTAATTCGGTCGACGCGCCCTCATGACCAGTAAGTGGTGTCGTGGCTGGCGTCTGCGGTTCATCGAAATTCGCTTCTTCCTGTTGCATTGGATCCTGCTGATTCGGTGCCGCATTCAACATCTCCCAGCAGCGAACACGCCACTCGGCCAATACAGGATCCAATTCCAGTGGTTGTTGTCGAATGAGTTGTTCGGCCTCCCGCAGCAAGAGCCAAAACTCCAGCCACTCGTGCGTCATGATCTTTCGCGACTTGCTGGCATAGGCACTTATGACGGTGGGAATCACTTCCTGAAGGGTTAGGTGTGCGTGCTCTAACGCCTCTTTCGCATCGTCGTGCTGGCCCAAGTGATGCAGGGCGATGGCCAGTGGCGCATAAGCAGCGCGATGGATCGGTATCTGTGAGCTTGTGGCCTGCGGGAGGGAATCGCGGAATTGCTGCACCGCCATTTCCAACTCTCCGGCTCTCAGGTGAGCCAGTCCTGAGACGTACAATCCATACGAGTTGTATTTGCGTTGAAGAGCGTTCTCGGCAAGTTCGACGAGCCTCGATTTCTCAATCAATGGCGTGGGAGATACGGCCATCGCACGAACGACTAACTGATGATGGACTGCGTGAGGGGACTCCTTGAATCGATCGAGGAAATGCAGACAAGCGCGACGGTGTCCCGCTTCATCGCTGACGTAGGCTCGCAGTAAAGCATGTTCGATTTGCGTAACGGGGTTGCCCCGATCAGCCAACTGGAAGCGCATGTCGAAATCGGCAGCCATTTGTTCCCACTGGCCGAATCGGGCGTACAACTCGCCACGACTGAGGAAGGCGTCGCGGTAATTGGGCTCCTTCTCAATCGCTTCCGAATACTTCCGATGCGCGTCCGACCACATCCCCCTTTCGTAATACTCGCGACCCTCGTTGGCCAACTGCGTCGCTTGCCTGAGTCGCACGACCAGCGACTCAGCCTCGTGACGCGCCATCTGAGCTTCCAGGCGGACAGCGGTTTCACGAGCGAGTGACTCCGCAGTCTTCGCCTGCGCCTGGAGAGCCTCGTGACGTGACTTCAGAGCCCAGGACGCGAAAGTCGCACTCACCACCACGCCGATGATAAGCAAGGTTGCGAATGCCGCAGTGATCGAG
>JBGTHH010000551.1:0-6289 GCA_041746275.1 Pirellulaceae bacterium
GCCTCGACGGGAGCTGGCAACAACGCCGATCCGCCTCCAGAGAGTAGGCAGATGCAGACATCGTCCGCGGTCAAGTCGCTCACCAGGTCGAGAATTTGATTCGTACCAAAGACACCAGCGGTCGTCGGCTCGTTCACTCCCGCCGGTCTAGCTCCATGCAGTGTGATCTGACGTAGCGGCCTGACGCAGTCTTCCGGAACATTCACCCAGCCTTCAAGCTGCTTCTCGGCGGCTACCGCTTCCAGCGCGTCTTCCACACCGGCCGCCATCCCCGCGCCGGCTTTTCCCGCACCTACAACAGCGATCCGACGAATGTTCTCGAGCGGCAACGATACCTCGCCGACGATCAGCTCGCCTCCCGTGACTCGAATATGATCGAGCACCAATCGTCGACTATCGACAGCGGCCACGCCCGCTTGCCAAATCGCCAACGCATCTTCGCGGAGTTGTTCCTTGCTTCGAGGCACTTGAGGTAAACTCCTGAGCTTGTTCCTCACGGTCGCGGGGAATGTCGTGGTGCGTTTTCACGACGGAACCATCCGCGGAGTTTCATTCACGTGGAGGTAACTGTAGCGTGGTGACCGAAACTTCGTCGACCCACGCTTCGCCATAACCGGTCAAGGCGAACGTCAACGTCAACTCGTCCTCCCGAGTCGCGATGCGATAGAGCGTGAACTCACGCCAACCTTCGGTCACCTCCACACGCTCGGCCAACTCGACTCCGGATAGAGAATCGAAGATCAGCAGACCGTCTCTGGTGCCGCGAATTTTCTCGGGAACCTTGACCCAACCGTGAATCCGTAACACTTGGCCGGGCACAACGCTCATGGGCCCGCTGGTGACCCGCACCGGCCAATCTTCGGACGGCAAGGCTGCGCCGGTGGGCACACGATAGGCCAGTCGCAATGCCGAGCGACCACCCGCCGGAGCATGCAGCGACAACTCCACCAGTGTGTTCGCCGCCAACTCGGCAGCCGCGGATTGTCGCCAACCGCTTCGCAACATGAGTTCCAGACTTTCACAATCGCCCGCACGCAGCAGGTTGTCGCTCCAAGCTCCGGCGGACAGATGATTGCTGGCCTGAGCATGCAGCGGCAAGGTGGCAAAGCTGGCGCAGAGAGGGCTCGACGCGGGTGACGGAAACAGCAACACGGCCTCTTCCCAGGCGTGGCGTTGCACACGGCGAATCAGGTCATGTCCCTGGACGGTGGCCAGCAGCGCGTTCTTCGTATCGCCAGTGCGGAGCAACTGTTCGCCTCGTTCCAGCGCGAAGCGGGCTTCTTCGAGAAACCGATCCGCACGCTCGCGCGGTTCGAGCCGCGCCAACACCTGTTGCGTGTGCCGCAGTTGGAGTGAGGCCAACTCGTGCCGCAACGCAGTCGACGGTTGGCGATTGGCCGACAACTCACGCGTCACTCGGTTGATGACCAGCGGATCTTGCGTTACCAAAACCAAGGAGACTGTATCCGGTTCGGCCAACGTGACACGCAACTGACCCGCGCGGGAACCAAGCAAGGGCTGCAAGCCCTGCGGAGCAAGATGATACGCTTGATCGGTAATCGGTGCTCCGTGAGCGGCGAATGAGATCGGACCCGGTGACCGGGGCTGGGGCACATACTGTTGCTGAGCGGCGTGACGCGTGACGATCAGCAACTGAGAGCGTTCCGTCTCGAGTACACGAACGCGTGTGAGTGAATCGCCCACCTCAAATTGTTCGACGAACGAACCTCCTGCGGCCCAGGGAGCGAGCAATGACAGTTCCGAGTTGATCCAGCGCAGGCTCGCCGCACGGAGCTTGGCGACATCGTCGTCCAAATCCAGTCGTGACCGCGAGCGAAAGCAAACTCCCCGCGCGCCCACGGCTACGGTCTCGACGGCGAGCATGCGGATCTGTTCGGGGTCGGCACTAGACTTCCAGCGAGTTGGAGCCGCACCCGTTTGTCCCAACGCCAATTGCTCCAACAATCGCTTCGAGGGTTCGGTGGGGACGGCACCGAAGACGGGTTGCCCAGGGATGCCATGCATGGCACTTCGCAGCCAGTCGCCGTAGTGCTGTTGATCGAAGCTGGTTCCCAATGTGGGCCGACTAAGCAGCAGCACATCCACCACACGGCCATAGTCGGCCCAACCCGCTGCCACGTCGCACATGATGGGGCGTTGCTGCGCCACGTCCTGACGACGGACTTGGGACGCGAGATTGGCGATGGCGTCGAGATCAGCCAGGGTGGCTTCCGAGCCAAGCAACCACGCGATCACTCGCCGGTGAGCCGGGGCCAGCGACATCACGCCGTTGCTGATGGGAGGTGGCGTGATCAGCCACAGATCGGCGCGTTCGGCCTCAGCAAGTTGAGCCGGACTCGGAGGGTGACGCAGCAGCAGGGTGTTGAAGCCGACATCTTTGAGCCAAGTGAACGGCTCGCCGTTGTGTTCGATGATCTTCGCGAAGAAGGGGCGATTCTCCACTAATAGCAAGGAGCCGCGCAACTCCGCCGCGGCCTCGACTGCAGTCACCTGGGGTGATGGGGTCCGAATCATTTCAACACCCGATTCGCTGGTCATCTCCAGCGAGGTGGGGATCGGTTGGGAGGAGGCAAAGCCGGACAGTTCCAAGTCGTCGAGCCAAAGTTGGGTGACTCCGGGTCCGCCGTAGGCATTCAATACAAAATGGTCGAGGTAGGCTTCGCGCTCATCGACTTGACCAAGTTGACGGCGGCGGATGCGAACTTCCGCATCGAGTAGTTTCTTCAGGTCTCGTACCTCGAGACGCTGCCAAGTTGATACTTGCGTGTAGTAATCGCCTTCCAGCAACACGGTGAGTGTCTTGCCCTCTCGGTCCTTCGAGCGAGGCAAGACGACGCGAACCATCAACCGGATTCCAGGGCGATCGGCCTTGACCCATAGGCTTGGAGCGAGTTCTCCGATGATCCGTGACGGTTCAACCTTGTGTGCCAAATAGGCATACGTCCCCTGGCCAACTCCCAAGCGAACATGTTCACAGCCCTGCCCGGAGTGTGCGGCGGTAAAGACTCGTTCATGAGCCAAGATTTGAGCCGAGCTATCGGAGTCGACGAGTTTCCACGAAACCTCCGCGGACTCGAAACGTTCCTCGACAGCCTGCGCGCACTGGTTCATGTACGCGAGGCCAAACGCGCACAGACCAAACAATAGCCAGCGCAGTTGCATCATGCGAGAAGAGTTCAGGTGGAACAGCACCGTGAAATGGAAACCGACATGTTGACAAGTCGCCACGTGCGGGGCTCGACCCCCGATTCGTGACGTAAGCCGTTTTTGTAACAGGCTTTGCGATGACGGACCAGAGCAACCACGTGGTTTTCTTGCCACATGGCATTTAGGCCCGCTGATCCTCAGAATTCGTAAGTCCTTACTGGTATGTCGCTTACAGATCTTCACGCGACGCACCTCGCCATTGGCACAAACCATGCTTTCTCTCTCCAGCACCACGCCAACCTGGAGACCCACTAATGACGTCAGTACCGCAGATCAATTTGAACGGCACCGAAGAGCTTCCTAGCGATATGGTTGAACTCGCCGGACTGATCGCTTCGCTACCGGCGGCTTATCGCGCTAAGATCGATCCCGTCTGGGCGCGGGTGACCGAAAGCACGAAACGCCGACGACGCATATTGAACTTGGTGCAAGATGCCCTGTCGCAACTGCGCCTTGACATGAAATACCTGGTCTTCGACCTGGAAGCCACTCGTCGCGAACGCGATATTGCTCGGCACGAATTAGAAGGCGGCCCCAATCGCGGCGAAGAATGAAGACTCGCTCGCACAACGAAATCTCCCTACGCCGCAACTCCGGCTCGGCCAACCGAGTCGGAGTTGTTTTGCTTTTTCAGCCGAGCGGGTTACGTTGCGGGTGTTATGAAAGTTGAATAGGATTGACCGCTAGAGTCGCTCTCGTGTAGCGAAAGTGCCAAGTTGCTTCGGAAGGCTAGAAGCTGATGTCTGAATGGACCGCCGAGAAGTTCGCCCAACGCGTCTTTGATCTCGGTTTGTTGGATAATCCCCAAGTCGAAGCCGTGTGGAGCGAACTGGGGACGCGCGATGCAACGCTGGAGTCGATGACTTCCTGCACCCTTCGCAAGGGACTGCTGACGAACCTGCAAATTGATCGCATTTTGAAAGGTGAGCGACTCGGCTTCTTCTACGGCAAGTACAAGCTGCTCTATTTGGTAGGGGCCGGAACGTTTGCTCGCGTGTATCGCGCGGTGCATATCGAGAAAGGGGATGTGGCCGCGGTCAAAGTGCTCCGCAATCGCTACCTCAACGATATCTCGCAGCAGGAGCAGTTCTTGCGCGAGGCGAACATGGTGATGCAGCTTCGCCATCCAAACATCGTGCCCGTGTACGAGGTGGGGACCGAGCGGCATCGCAAGTACATGGTGATGGAGTTCGTCGAAGGCGATAACTTGCGCGAGATCCTCAAGGTTCGCAAGAAGTTCACACCCATCGAGTCGTTGAAGCTGATTTCGGACGTCACGGCGGGCTTGGACTTCGCGATTAGCAAGGGCGTCACGCATCGCGATCTCAAACTGTCGAACGTGCTGCTGACCAGTTCCGGTCGCGCGAAGCTGGTGGACTTTGGATTAGCCGCGATTGCCGCGTCGGAGAAGGAAAAGTCGAACGACAAAACAACCAGCCAGCGGAGTATCGACTACGCCGGTTTGGAGCGCGTCACGGGCGTCCGCAAGGATGATAAGCGGAGCGATATCTTCTTCGCGGGCTGTATGCTCTATCAGATTCTCACGGGCATCTCACCGATGCTCGACACCCGCGATCGTTCCCAGCGGCTGAGCGTGGCGCGATTTCGCGAGATCAAACCGATCACGCAACATGAGCCCGATTTGCCGTCGGCCCTGGTCTCGGTTGTGAACAAAGCAATGGAGCTGGACCCCGAGAAACGTTACGCCACGCCGGGCAATTTCCACACCGATCTGCAACTTGTGTTACGCCGCCTCGAACAGGGAGACGCGGCGACCGATCTGGAGGCGGGTGCGGGAGGCAAACGACTGCTCGAACGCGAAGGCGAAGGGCATAGTGTGATGATCGTCGAATCGAACATCGAGATGCAGGATGCCTTGCGCGATTTGTTGAAGCGCCGAGGCTATCGCGTGCTGGTCGTCGGCGATGCTCGTCGAGCTTTGAGTCGGTTTGAGGTGGGCGAGCCTCCAGCCGAATGCGTGGTATTTTGCACTACCGAGATGGGCGAGGACGCACTGGACGCCTTCAATGCCTTCGGCGCGAACGAATCGACGGCTAAGATTCCCGCCGTGTTGTTCATCGCCGAAAAACATCAGAACTTCGCCGCCCGAGCGGCCACGGCGGAACATCGCGTATTGCTGCCCATGCCTTTGAAGGTGCGGCAACTGCGCGCGATCCTGTTGAAATTGTTGGCCTGAGGAACTGTAAGTAGCGGTTGGGCGCAAGCCCACCGGTTTTGCGAGACCGGACGGCTTGCGCCGTTCCGCTAAATCGGGAATCAACTACGCGACTATTCCTGAGGCGGCGAATCACGGCGTCATAAAGTCGTCAATGTCGACAAGCGTTCCCCGCGCGACCGACGCTTCCGCTGCCAGACATAGTAGTGTGGACCAGCGTCCATCCCGTCCAGTGCAGGGTGGAGCTCCGCCTTCGCGCACACAACGAGCGACCGCAGCCACTTCATCCGCCAACTCGAGCAGTTCACCGGTCGGACGATCGAAAGCGACTTCACTCACGTGGTCACCCAGCCCATAACTCAGGCCAAACGTCGGCCGGTCGGAACGCGCATCGGCCGCGCTCCACCAAGCCCAAATCGTTCCCTCCGTCCCGGTGATTTTGGCCGTTTGATGGTGTCCAAACGCCGCGAGTGTTTGCGAGATGACAGCATAGGCACCGGGGAAATTAACAATCGCCGAGAAGTTATCCAACAGCCGCGGATTGTCGACATGACGCGAATTGGCTCGGGCATAGAGCGAGACGGGTTCACCACGCGCCGCGAGGTACCAGCGAGCCAGATCGAAGAAGTGAATCGGTTCCTCCAGCACCCAGCTGCCCACGCGCTCGCGATCATAGCGCCAGCCCGACGCCCCCTGCCGGTACGGTTTGCGCAACAGCTCGACGAGCACGTACTGCGGCGATCCGATCACGCCGCGATCGATGCGCTGCTTGATCTCACCCCACAGCGACGAGACGCGCAGCTCATGTCCCACCGCGAGCTTCAACCCACGTTCCTCCGCGAGTCGCACGATCGCCTGGCAGTCCTCGATCCGCAACGCCATCGG
>JBGTHH010000552.1:0-6590 GCA_041746275.1 Pirellulaceae bacterium
GACCGCCGTTGGATCTTCGACCGCCGCCGACGTGGGCACCAGTGTCAAGCGATTGGCCGGACAAGTCGAGCAACTGGAAGCCCGCAATGTAGCGCGGCGCGATGTAACCGGGGTCGATCAACGAGCTTCGAAAGGCAAACTGAGCCAATCGTTCAACCGCTTGGAAGCCTTGAAGAAGTACGCTGTCGCGGCTGACCCGGTCAGCGCTCCCGCAGTCAAGGATCAAGCGGATGCTCATGGCGAGTCCAAGGCCACCGACAAAGAACTGGTGATTCGCATTCAAGGCGAAGTTGCACCGCCTGTCGCCGAGTTCGAGTAATCGTTCCCTGGAAAAATCGCTTCATCCGCAAGGACCAACACGGCAGGACGACTGAAACGCCGTTCTGCCGTTGGTCGGATACGCGACCACCTTTTTTGAGTACACTGACGATGAAAACTTTAACACGAACACGGGCCGCACATCAGGAACTCCATGATATGTCCGCCACGGAAGACGCCGAACGGTTGGCCGATCTCTTGAGCCAGCAACGCGGCGCAACACTTGCGATCTCGCAGTCCCGCGATTCGGTCCAGCATGCGTTGTTGGCTGCCCACGTGAAGGACATCCGCGATGAATGTTTGGCCCTGGTCGACCGCTACTTCCGCCAAACGCTTCGACCCGTGTTGGCGACGCGGTTTCCCGGCCAGGGACTCCAATCGGCTCCGGCGAAGCAGCAGCTTCACTCCAACGACGCGATGTTTCGTTACACCGAATTGGTCAACGACTTTTTCGTGCAGGTCCTCTCGAAAGTCGACGATCCGTTCTGGAAGAAAGATTCAGCGATCGAGTTGCGGAACTACGCCTCGATCGTGATCAGCAATCACGGCATCCGCGACGCGCTACGCCGCCGCAAAAAACAGGAACCGCTCGCCGAAGACCAGCTACGCGATTCGTTGGAGGACCAACTCGCGGCGGAAGTCGAGCAACGCTTCATTGCCGACAAGATCATGATCGACCCGGCGGACGTGCTGGACGCGTTGGACCGCTGGGAACACTCCAACCACGAACATTGGCAACAACTGGCCATGTTGATGCGGCACAAGTATGTTGCGGATATGACCATGTAGCAAATTGCGGACGATCTGAAGACACCGGTCAAAACGGTCTACCGCTGGCACACCGAGGCGTTACAAATTCTTCGTGAGACATTTTCCAGTTTGTGAACTTTCTTTGGAGTGCGGCGACTTGTCGCCGCTTTGGAATGTTTCCGGCAGAGCGGATCAACTCGCGCATGCCAGGTTCATGTTTGTGCTGACAAAGGCAGAGTGCTTCGCCAATATAGGAAAGCGGTGACAAGTCCCCGCAGTCCAAAGATTGGAAAACTCGTAACATTTGACTAACGAGGCCGTCATGGGACTCTTCGACAACACCGGACTCGATCCGAACGTCACGCCGACCAGCGACGTCTGGCAAGCGACGCTGGACGAACTGCAACGGCGCGGTATCGAAATCCACGGCAGCCTGTCGCAGGGCAAAGTCGATGACGGTGCCACGGCAGTTGTCCTGAAAGCCACCGAAGCAAATTCAAAACGCGTGGTGGCGGTGAAGATCTACAAACGCCCCGATCAGCAGGTGCTGCATCGCAACGGCGATTCGATTCCGATGACCAACTTCTTCGAGAACGAACGCCGGATGCTGGCCGGACTCCAGCAGTGTACGGCCGTGCCGCGTTACTTTTACAGCGTCGATACCGCATCGGCTTTGACCGGCCAAGCGATCCAGCCCTTCCACGTCATGGAATTCATCGAAGGTCAACGAGTTACTAAGTTCGCGGAAGAATCGCTGTCCGGCGACAAGAAGCAGCGCACCGAGCGACTGACGGATCTCTTCCAACAAGTGCTGCGAACGATCGAAGAGATTCACCGGTACGGTTACCTGCATCGCGATATCTCGGACGGCAACGTGTTGGTCGATCGTCAAGGAAATATCCGCTTGATCGATCTGGCGGAAGCCTCGCCGTTGGGCGAAGAGCACACCCGTTTGATCAGTACGCCCGGCCAGGGAACGGACGGGGTGGCCGGTCCGGCACAGCAGAAAGTGCGGGCGATTCAGACCGACGATGTCAACAGCGCCTGTACGATCGGCTATGCGATGTTCACGGGCCGTTGGAAGCAGACCGGCGAGACCGTCGCCGACTGGCAGCGGAATCTCACGAACTCCGGCGCGCCGGCGAGAATCACCAAAATCCTGACCAAGGGCATGACGCCTCGCGATACGAATCAACAGACTGATCCCACGGTCTGGAACACGGCCCACGAGGTCGATACCGCGATTGACGCGTACCGCGATGGTGTGCGGAGTCGGCGACGTGCGAAACGCTGGGCGATTCGCTCGGCGGTGGCTGCGGCCTTTGTTCTGACCGTCACCTACATCGGCGTAGGGCAATTTCAACAGCAAGCGTATACCTGGAACCTGAATCGGCTGAACAAGGAACAGATTGTGCTGGCCGAGAAGCCGCGGAAGGTCGACCAGCGCGTGCGCGAGCATGTGACGCGCGCTCAAACGCTGGAGGCCGAAGCCGCTCAAACGCGAGCGGAAGGGCGACACGGCCAAGCCGCGAACCTGTTGCAGCAAGCCCTGGCCGAAATCCAACAAGCGGGACGACTGGCCGACGACCTGGAGAAGATCACACCGCTGCAAGCACCGCTGCAAGCCATGTTGCATGACAACCAACAGTGGAATACCGACTGCGAAGCGATTCGTGCTAGACTGGCCGATCTGCAGCAGACCTATCTGGAGATCAATACACAGATTGAATCGGGCGATCCGGCCCAGGCTTGGCAAACGATGTCGCAATTGCAAGCCGATCTGGTTCACTTGATCAAGGACAATCAGCAGTCGTATGAGATTGGTGAACTGTTCGCCCAGTTCGATAGTTCGACCGTGGGCATGGATCAGGAACTGGCGGCACGCGACGACTATCAGCGGATCGTCGGCAGCCGTGAACAAGCCGAACGGGAGTATTTTCAACGGGGACGATGGCCCGAGGCGAAAACGGCCATTCTCTCCCAGCAACAGGCGTTACAAGCGTTCCTGCAACAGCACGAAGATCAAGCCAAAAAGGCGTCGCGGCAGGCGGCGAATGCCGATCTTCTCAACCAACAAATGGCGGCCAACCAAGCTTTGCAAAAGCAATTGAAATCGCTCAACGACCAGCTCCAGGAACGGCAAACCGAACTGGAGAAGTTGAACGACAAGAACAGCGATATCTTGGTCATCGCAGCCAAAGATCGTGCTGAACGTGAAGCGGCGATGAAACAGTTAGACGAAGTCAAATTGCATTTATCCACCGTCGGGAAGTCGCTCGAGGAAAAGTCGGCGACGCTCGCCAAAACGACGGCCACCCTCAAGAAATTGACTGAGCAGACGGAGTCGGATCAAGGCAAGCTGAAAGTCTACAGCGAGAGCTTTGCCAAGGGCAGTGCCGCTTGGAAGCAGCAAGCCAGCGAATTGGCCGAGACCAAACGCAAGCTGACGTTGGCTCAGGATGTGATCAATCGCCTGAAGTCTACGCCGGGTGCCAACACTGAGGACGCGGAGATCATGGTTCGCTTGGCGGAGGCCGAAGCCGCGATCCGCCAGTTTAATCCCGATTCCTGGCAAGTAGCGCAGGAACGGTTGCTCGCGGAGGCGGCCGTTTACGAGAAACTTACTCAACAACGCCAAACCGAAACGGCACTTGGCAAAACCGAAAAGCATCGCGATGTGCAACGCATTGACATGCAGCTTGAATCGCAGTTTCGTGTCGTGATCGAAGCGTTGAAGCATCGTAACCAAGCTGACCGCGATGCCTGGACGACTTACGAATCGCAGATTGTCGCCCAGCAAACACTGCGTGAAGCCAAACTCACTGAAGGTTGGGCGGCGACCTCGAAAGCCGTACGCGATATCGATTCTGGTATTTCCGCGCTCAAGCAACAACAGCAGCCGTACCTCGTCGGCAAATCGCGGCACGAGCAGAACAACTACCAGTTCGCAAGCTGGTCGAAACTGGCCGAGCTTCTCGATCTCAAAGTCGTTCGAACGCTCGCAGTTTTCGGTGACGTAAAACTGGGGAGCCGATTCACGAACTCGCTGGGCCAAGTGTTTGTCTATCTGCCGCCAGGCACGTTTGAAATGGGATCGCCCACTAACGAAACCGGTCGCGATGGCGACGAAGGAAGAAACAGCACTCACACGGTCAAATTGACCGACGGCTTTTTCATGGCGATTCACGAAACGACTCAGGGGCCATATCAGAAGATCACCGGTGAAACACCGTGGAAAGGTCAGGCTAGTGTTCGCGAGGGGCCTAATTACCCGGCCACTTATGTCTCGTGGGATGATGCCAAGGATAAGTTCGTTAAGCGTCTGAACGAGACAGAGCGAGCCGCTAAAACGTTGCCGGCCGGTATGGAATATCGCTTGCCCACGGAAGCACAATGGGAATACGCCGCCAGGGCTGGCACGCAGGTCGGGTACAGCTTTGGTGATGACGCAACGCAACTGGGCCATTACGCATGGTTTGACGAGAACGTACGTGTGAGTGGTGAGCATAACGCGCAACCTGTCGGCCAGAAGCTGCCCAACCCATGGGGTCTGTATGACATGATGGGAAATGTTTGGGAATTGACTGACGCCTTCAATACCTACGGCACCTCACAACGCGGTGTCCGTGGCGGAAGTTGGGGTGTCAATTCGACGTACTGCCGCGTGACAAGTCGCCATTGGTATTCGTCCGACAACCGGAATTGCTACCTTGGCTTCCGCCTTGCCTTAGTTCAGGTCTCCAGTCAATGAACAAGCAGTCAGGACAGCGGAGGTCAGCACACGGGCGATTGGCGGAGCCGCGCGTCGCCAGCCGTAGTTCCTTTCACTCTTTCGGTCAATTCGTTTCCTTGCGCGTTGGGCGCGTGCTACAATCGCGGCATTCACTTGGAGCACGCTACAATGATCCATATTGTTGACGCAACCTACGAGAATGGCATGCTAAAGCAGGAACAGTCCTTGCCCGTTGAACGAACGAGAAAAGGTCCGCGTCACGATTGAGCGTCTTGGTTGCGGGGGCCACAGCGTGCTGGACATTCGCCCAATTAGTCTGGGGCAAGTGCTGAGACCGTTGACGAGGGAAGACGACGTACTCGGCGAAATGCTGGAAGGTCGTGAACGATTTAGGGATGCTCTCTGTAGATACCTTCGCGGCTAACAGCGTAGTCCGATAAGGGCGGCGTACTAGGGTCGATCGTCGACTCACCGATGTCGGCCAACTCGTCTAGCAACCGGTCAAGCTCTTCGCCGGACGGCTGCGAAGCCGCCGGCGGCAGCACGTGCATTTCGATCCTTGTCCCATCCTGCCAGTCCACTGGCGAATCGAAAATCACCTGCTTGTTTCGATACGTGGCAAAGACGCTGTCCATGGTCGAGTCTCCTGGAGGTCGCAGATTCTGATCTTACAAGGAAACCGCGACGCAGGCAATTTGTACATCCGTCGAAGTGATGAAGTCATCCAGAGATTGCTAAACGGACCACTCTTCAACTATGTTCCGAACCGAAGGCTCGCGGCGTTTTCCATATCGTTAGCAGCGGTAGATCATACGTTCGCCAGCCGTTAGGTTTTCCGAAGGGAAATCTTGAGTTAGCATATATCGTGATAATCGACGCACGTACTGGACGTGATTCGCGATACTCATCGTCTATCGAGTGGAGTCGGCCAATGGACCGAGAAGAATTGAATATGATGATTCGTGAGGGGCCGGTACGAATCACGATGAATAGCGGTCAAGTGTTTGAGATTCCCAGTCCTGAGTTCGCGATCGTGAGCGACATCTCAGCCTATGTCCTTCTGCGGTCGGAGGGCGGGAAGCTAATAGCAGCCCGTTTGCCGCTGGTAACCATCAGCGCTGTCGAAGAGATTCCATCCGCTTCGTGATTCTCCTCCGATGCGGATTTGCCAATGTTCGAGCAGAGATCACCGCCGAGCCAACTGCGTGGGGAACTCGCTCCCGGAGCGTTTCAGGCGGTCACGGGCCTCGAAGCTGGCATGCGCGAGCCGCTCCGTTTGCCAAGCGAGCCGCTGACCAATGCACGTTGCCATGTAGCGCCGAGCATCAGGCAATTGATGCCGGAGCCGATGCCGAACATGCCCACATGGTCTCCCGCGGACACGTGCTCTTGTTCCAATCCCACGGCCATCGTGATCGGCAGTGCGACCGATCCGGTGTTGCCGAGCCACTCCAGCGTCGCAAAGTCGCGCTCATGTCGCAGGCCGAGCGAATCGAGCATGAGCTTGCGATGCGCCGAGCCGACTTGGTGACAGAACGTCTTGTCGATATCCTCGGGCAACCACCCGGTTTCGGTCATGAAACGCACGAACGTCTCGACTCCCGTGGCGATCCCCTCCTGCATCAATCGCTCCGAGTCGGTTTGCATCAGCGGCTGCATCCCGGAACTGACCGCTTCGTCGTGTCCACTGTGACATAAGCGATGATGCGTGGTATTAGCGCGGGCCGTAGCGACCAGCAAGCGATTATCCGTTTGACTTAACTCGCGATCGGTGAGCAGGATGGCGCAG
>JBGTHH010000553.1:0-3060 GCA_041746275.1 Pirellulaceae bacterium
GCGATACCCTGCGCGCCGTTGACCAACAGATTGGGGAACTTCGAGGGCAACACCGACGGTTCGGTTCCGCGCTCGTCGTACGTCGGAATGAACTCGACCGTATCGAGCTTCAGGTCGTCCAGCATCATGGCCGCGACCGCCGACAAGCGGGCTTCGGTATATCGCATGGCAGCGGGAGGTAGCCCCGCAATCGAACCAAAGTTACCCTGCTTGTCGATCAACGTATGGCGCATGTTCCACTCTTGGGCCATGCGCACCAGCGTCGGATAGATCACGCTTTCGCCGTGCGGATGATAGTTACCGCTCGTATCGCCCGAGATCTTCGCGCATTTGACTCGTCCCGCCGTCGGGCCCAAATTCAAGTCGTTCATCGCCACGAGAATGCGGCGCTGCGATGGCTTCAGGCCGTCGCGTGCATCGGGCAAAGCACGACTGACGATCACGCTCATCGCGTAGGTCAAGTAGCTTTGCTTCAGCTCGTCTTCGATCGGCAAGTCGATCAGCCGAGTGCCGGGATTATTAACGGTGGAGACGTTCTTGCGAGGGTCGTTGGGGTCACGGGAATCAGTCGACAACGTGAGTCCTTTCGGTCGATTTCGAACTGGGATTTATCGTTCGACCAGAGCCGAACGGAATCTTGATCTAGCGGCTTGTTGACAAAGGGTCAGACCCCGTTCTCAATTCGCTGCTAAGTGAGGCTGAACAAGGCTGCAAAGCTCGGCAGTTTAGCACTTTTTCCCACGTTCAACAACAGGCGGTCGTGGCGCGCGATGCTCGCAAGTCGCCTTCTGAAACGGGTTTGCGACAAGGCTTTGGATAGGCTCAAAAAAATTGACCCACCCCCCGCACCACATCACGACTCGCGGGACTCTGACTCCTCCGCGAGCTTCAAATCGGCAGCCGAAACGGCCTCGTCACAGCACCAGGTCAACCGCCCCAGCAATCGGAAGTAAATGGCACCCAATAGGATCAAAAGTGCCGCGAGCAGCAGGTTCAACATCCAGAAGTCATGCCGCAGGATGCGAACCGCACCGACCCCCAGAGCCGCACCGACCACCAAGATCGACAAGATGGTGAACGTGATCCAGCGCCCGGTCGCCAGCCCCAGACTTCGCATCACCGGCCGGGAAAACGGCATCACCGGCGAGGCCGCCTCCAGCAGCGACAACAGCAGGAACGGAAAGAGTAACGCGACGGCGCAGGCACTGCCGACGATCGCCAGTCCCCAAAATACGGCATCGGGTGCTCCCAGCAGGCTCAAGATTTTGGCGACCGCAAACGCTGGAAACACGGACAGAAACAAGCCGCTGAACAGGTATAAGGCATCCCCAATCCACTCGAGGAAATTGACGTCAGGCCAACTCTCGATGGCATCCAAGCCATTGGAAGTGTCTTGTAGAATTCCCAACATACTCACCGCCAGATTCGTCGCCAGGACGGCACCAAACGCGAACGCGAACATGCGGAAGAGGACGCTGGCGAACTGCGAGAGCCCTTCACCATCGGTGGTGACGATCGCCGCCTGGATCGCGCCTAACTCGACGAACAACAAGAGCGCGAGAACGATTAACCGCGCGGCGGAGAGCGGATCTAACAAGAACTTCAACAAACCAGTGCGAAAGGGAGCACGGGGCAGTTGAGGCCGCTCCTTGACTTCCTCCTCTTGCAGCGCAACTCGCGCTTTTTGCAGCGAGTCGAGCACGGGGTCGCGGGGCGGACCAGGCTTCGACTGAGCCGACCGTGGCTTCGGTTCTTGCCGCGCGATGTCGGCTTCCGCCGCCGACACGAGATCCCGAGCTAACGAGTGAAAGGGTGACGCCGTCGACGAGCTATCGTGCGGCGCGGATAACTGGAATTCATCGTCATGATCCTGGGAGCTGGGTGGCGTCTTCGGACGGCGTTTCTCGGGCAGCGGCGTCCGAATTGGAAACGGTGTGTGGCAGTCAGGACACTTGAGCTTCTTGCCGATCAGCCCGTCATGCACGTCGAGCCGCGTATTGCAGATCGGGCAATGCACACTGAACTCGTAATCCTGTTCCAGCACGCGACGTTTCTTGGTGGGATAGTCATCGCGCGCCAGATCGTCCTCCAGTTTGATCGTGTCGCGCGCGGACTCGGCGGAGGCAAACTCGGGATTCAGCAGTCGCCGCAGCGCCTCGTCATCAGGCTCCGCGGCGGGCACGGTGCCTGTCCGCGAGGGCTTAACGGTGGCTGGTGATGCGGGCTGGGCCACGAAGTCTTCCAGACAATCCGAGCAAGTCAACCGACTGCCGATCTGCGAGGGCTGAACGGAAACCGCCGCTTGGCACTGCGGACACTTCACCGTGATGGTTTTGTCCGATCGAGTCACACCCAGGCTCCCAGATTCGGCTCGTCCACGCGAAGCCACGTTCACAGCCATGTCGCCCGCACTTGAAAGTGACGAGAACTGCTGGCGTCGAATATACAACGCCGCGGCTATTCCAAGCAACGAGCCACATCATCGGGACTCACGACGTTCATGACCAGCGGTTGAGAGAAATCGGCTTGTGATTGCTGCCAAGTTACATACAGCCCGTCCTGGGCTGCCAGAACATCGACATAGCGGCTACAACCAGTTCCCCACGGGCTGATGAAGAGCGGTTGGTTGCGTGACAAGCGATGTATTTGTCGCAAATCGCCGTCCAGGAAATAGGCGACGCCGCCGAGTTCCTCGCACGAATAGCCGCGCGGCCGCCGCACCGCCTGCTCGTGCTCGTCCAAGTTGCGCAGGGATTCTCCGCCGTCATAGAACAGCAAGCTAACTTGCCGATCAGCAAAGGGACCGATCCTCGGTACATCCAGAATGCACGTGCCGCGAGTGATGGCAATGTCCCAGGCCAAACCACGAGGAAAGAACTCGCAACAAGACTGGCTCAGTTGATCGCCGCCGCGTGGTCGCGTCACGTAGGCCGTATTCGAGCTGGACCAGCAGTAGGGATGCGTGCAGTACATCAACACTAAATCGCCGTTGGCCGCGTCGTGGACTACCGGGTCCTTGACGTGCAGTGTCGCTGGGTCGGTCGACTCGATCACCGTTTG
>JBGTHH010000554.1:0-11661 GCA_041746275.1 Pirellulaceae bacterium
GAACAACCGACTCAAGTGGCACTAAAATCTCGATGCTCTCTTTCGAGGGCAATTCAAACGCCATGACGCGAGCGTTTTCGCTACGGAGATTTCGCAGCCCGAGCATCCGATCATGCGGGGCTTTCACGGCTTCCGAAGTTGGGACGAGAGCTACATTCACCACCTGCACAATGAGCAGAACCGTGAGGTGCTCGAGTATCGCGTGGAAGGTCCGCAGGACGAAGGGCGAACGCGTGAACCCTGGACTTGGGTGCGGACGCACGGCCAAGGTCGCGTCTTCTATACGGCTTGGGGACACGACGCGCGGACGTGGGGCCAACCGGGTTTTCAGAACTTGTTGGAACGCGGTATTCGTTGGGCCTGTGGCGGCGATCCGAGTGTCGTGCCAGCGTTTATCGATCCCGAACGTTTTGACGCGCCGGCCATGACCGAGAAGCGGAGTGATGTGCGCGCGTTCGAGTATGTCGATGTCGGTCCCAAGATTCCCAACTACACGCCCAGCACCAAATGGGGTGTCCAGGGAGATCCCCTTCAAACGATGCAGCTTCCGCTCCCAGCCGACGAATCGATCAAGCACTTTGTGACGCCCGTGGGTTTTGAAGTGCGATTGTTCGCCAGCGAACCGGATCTCGGCGGCAAGCCGATCAGCATGACTTGGGATGAACGCGGACGATTGTGGGTCTGCGAGACCTACGATTACCCCAACGAACTTCAACCCGTAGGTCAGGGCCGCGATCGCATTCGGATCTGCGAGGATACCGACGGAGATGGCCGCGCGGATAAGTTCACCGTGTTTGCCGAGCACCTAAGCATTCCGACCGCCATCACGATGGCGCGCGGTGGAGTGATCGTGCAAAACGGCGTCGAGACATTGTTCCTGAAGGACACCGATGGCGATGACCGAGCCGATCTGCGGCACGTGTTGATCTCCAACTGGGAACTCGGCGACACCCACGGCGGAGTCAGCAATTTTCAGTACGGCTTGGACAATTGGATCTGGGCCATGCAGGGCTACAACAATTCGCAACCGGTGATTCGCGGCGAAAAGCAACAAGCGTTCCGCATGGGCTTCTTCCGCTTTCGGTTGAGCCAGGACGATCCACCGGAAGTGGCCGAACTGGAGTTCATTCGCTCCACGAACAACAACACCTGGGGACTCGGATTCAGCGAAGAGGGGTTGGTCTTCGGCTCGACGGCCAATCGTAATCCCAGTGTCTATATGCCGATCGCCAATCGTTATTACGAGCAGGTGCGTGGCTGGGCACCGGAACAGCTCGATACCATTGCCGATACGTTTCTCTTCAAGCCGATTACCGATCGCATTCGCCAAGTCGATCAATTTGGAGGCTACACAGCGGGAGCCGGACACGCGCTGTATACGGCTCGCACCTATCCGCGCACTTGGTGGAATCGCACGTCGTTTGTGTGTGGACCGACCGGGCACTTGGTGGGAACGTTCGAGTTGCGGCGCGAGGGAGCTGACTTCCGCGCCACCAGCCCCATTAATCTGTTGGCCAGTGATGACGAATGGAGCGCGCCGATCATGGCGGAAGTCGGACCGGATGGGAACGTCTGGGTCATCGATTGGTACAACTACATCATTCAACACAATCCGACTCCACACGGCTTCACGACCGGCAAAGGCAACGCTTATGAGTCGGACTTGCGGGATAAGAAACATGGCCGCATCTATCGCGTGGTCTATGTCGGTGATACCGATGTCCCGGCCGCTACTTCCGCTCTCTCGTTGCCGCAGGCACCGGCTGCCGAATTGGTCGCCGCGCTCAAGCATCCGACCATGCTGTGGCGCAATCAGGCGCAACGATTACTGGTGGAACGGGGCCAAGTCGACGTGGTGTCGCAACTCCTGGCACTGGTGTCTGACAAGTCGGTGGACGAGATTGGTTTGAACGTCGGCGCGATCCATGCCCTGTGGACCCTACACGGACTCGGCGCGATCCAAGATCCGACGGACTCCACCTTCGACGCGGTCGTGGCAGCTCTCGCACATCCTTCGGCTGGCGTGCGACGCAATGCGCTGGCGGTACTGCCACCCGCTACCGAATCGGTGAAGTCAATTCTCGCGGGACGATTGCTGCGCGATCCCGATGCCCAAGTACAATTAGCCGCGGCCTTGGCGCTGGCGGACATGCCGGAGAACGAAGATGCCGGTCGAGTAATCGCGGAACTCGTACGTGAACCCCGGATCGTCGCGGACCGTTGGATCGCCGATGCGCTGACAAGTGCCGCCGCCTCGCATGCCTCCTCCTTCTTGTTGACGCTCGCTCAGGCTAAGACCGGTCAGCGAAGCAACGCGGACGCGCTGACGGGTCGAGCGTTGCCGACCGCAACGATCGTGGCCGAGCACATCGCGCGTGGCAGCGCTTCGGCAGCCACGATCGAACCGCTTGTCGCGTCGTTGGCACAAAGCGATCCTCGGCTGGTTGTCGCGGTGCTGGATGGATTCGCCAAAGGTTGGCCCGCGCGACATCAAGTGAAGTTGTCCGCCCAGGCGGATCAATCGCTCCTGGCATTGCTGGAGCGAGCCCCGGCGGGATCACAAGCCCAGTTACTGCAATTGGCGACGAACTGGGGGAGTAGCGAGCTGGAGAAGCATGCCGCCGCGATCGTGGGGAATTTGCTCGATACGGTTCGCAATGATCAGCGATCGATGGCCGATCGCGTGAGTGCGGCACGGCAGGTCGTTCGCTTTCGTCCCACCGACGATGCCGTGGTGAGTGCCTTACTCGAGGTCGTAACTCCTCAGACCGCTCCTGAGCTGGCCACGGGAGTCATCGAGTCCTTGACGGCGAGTACCAGTCCAGAGACAGGTTCCGCCTTGGTGGAACGCGCGGCTGCGGCGACGCCGCAATTGCGCGAGATCACGATCACCGTCTTGCTCTCGCGGCCTCAGACGACGGGGGCTTTGTTGGACGGCATCGCTGACGGGCAGCTTGCCTTGACCGACTTGAAGCTGGATCAAAAACAAGCACTCAACAATCACCCCGACAAACAGATCCGCGAGCGAGCTCGCGAGTTACTCAGTGCCGGTGGCGGTCTACCGAATCCAGATCGCGAAAACGTCTTACGGGAAAAGCTCGCGCTCACGCAACGCACTGGGGATGTGCAAGCTGGCCAAGCGATGTTCAAGAAGCATTGTGCCAAGTGCCATAAGCACAGCGGCGAAGGGGAGAACATCGGACCCGATCTGACCGGGATGGCCGTGCATCCCAAGCTCGAACTGCTCACACACATCCTCGATCCCAGTCGCAGTGTGGAAGGCAACTTTCGCTTATACACGGTGATCACGGATGCGGGACGCATCTATTCCGGCATGCTCGCGGGTGAAACGCGTACTTCGATCGAATTGATCGATGCGGAAGCCAAACGCCATGCCATCCAGCGTTCCGAGATCGACGAGCTGGTGGGGTCGCGCAAATCGTTGATGCCGGAAGGCTTTGAAAAGCAATTGACCGACGAGGAAATGGTCCATCTGCTCGAGTTCCTGACCGCCAAGGGACAATTTGTTCCGTTGGATCTGCGTCGGGTCGCCACGAGTGTCAGCACGCGCGGAATGTTTCTCAGTGATACGAACTTGGCCGAGGCGTTGATCTTCTCGGACTGGCAACCCAAGACGGTCGAAGGCGTGCCATTCCAATTGATCGATCCGCAGGGCACCCGCGTGCCGAACGCGGTGTTGCTGTATGGCCCGGGCGGCAAGTTTCCGCCACAGATGCCTCGGCAAGTGACGCTGCCGGTGAATACTGTCGCGAAGGCCGTTCATCTGCTGAGCGGCGTCAGCGGCTGGGGCAGCCCCTTTGGTCAGACGGGGTCCGTGTCGCTCATCGTGCGACTGCATTATGTCGATGGGGAAACGGAGGATCACGAACTGAGAAACGGCATCCACTTCGCGGACTACATTCGCCGCGTCGATGTTCCCGAATCGAAGTTCGCGTTTGACTTACGCGGCAAACAAATGCGGTATCTGGCGATCCAACCCCAGCGAGCCGCTGTGATCGAGCGATTGGAACTGGTCAAAGGCCCCGACGATTCCGCGCCGGTCGTCATGGCCATCACCGTGGAAACCGCCAACGCCACAAGCGAGTAGGCTCCGCAACCACCCGCCGACTATTGCGAATCAAGTTCAACTCGAGTACACGGCGGAGGGCTGGCCAGAAGATATCGCTCGACGGGTATGCCTTGAATGAGGTGTTGTTGGATGATCTGCTCCAAAACGGCCTCATTACAGTGGGCATACCAACAGTTGTCGGGCATGATGACGATCAGCGGACCCGCCGTACAGATGTCCAGACAATAACTACGCGCGCGGAAGATGCCACCTTGTTGGTCCAGGTTGAGTTCCCGCAAACGCTGCTTCAAGTATCGCCACGACTCCCGCATGTGCTTGCGACTGGCGCACTTGGCCTTGCTCTTGTCGTAGCACATCAGGATCATTCGGGTCGCCGAGGTGATCCCCTCCCGCCGCGCCTTCCGCCGAGCGGACTCGATGTCATGGTTCACGGAATCCGCATCGTGTTGGTTCAAGGCTCGCTCTCCGGTTAGACGTCTTCCAGCTTACTCACGCCAGTCGCGCGTCGCCAGTGACGATCCATCACCGCAAAGCCGCCGATTACTCGGGCAGCCGATCGGTCGCGACAACCGGGGACTCACCCGTGCAGGCTTTCATGAATTCGACCAGATCCTGCTTGTCTTGATCGCTGAGGGTCAACTTCTTAATGTCCTTGCTCAGGTGGGGATTGGGATGTCCTCCCTTGACGTACCATTCGACGACCTCTTCCAGGGTCTTTTGGCTGCCGTCGTGCATGTAGGGTGCGGTCAAAGCCACGTTGCGAATGGTGGGTGTTTTGAAAGCCCCTCGATCCGCTTCATTTTGCGTCACTGCAAACCGTCCCAAGTCGGGATTCTCCTGGTCCATGCCTACGCCCAAATTGTGGTACTTCTCGTCGGTCAAGTTCGCGCCCACGTGGCAGGCCGTACACGCGCCGCGATCGGAAAAGAACACCTCCCGGCCCCGCTTCGCGCTGTCGGACATGGGGTGCTCCTCACTGGCCTGGGATGCGGCCATGTAGTCGTCGTACAAATCGGGGTCATCGGCCTTCAGAGCGTCCAAGTCCTCCAGATCGTCCTTGAAGGCCACTTGCATGGCCCGCAGCGGCTCATAGTAGTCGAACGGTGTCGGTCCAGTCACAATCGTGCGTTCAAAGGAAGCCAAGGCCTTGCCGATGTTCTCGATCGTCACGCCATCGTCGAAGATTTTCTCGAACTGAAGTTGATAGCCGGCGATCTGCTGTACTGTCGAAACGGCGGCCTCGTGCGTGTTTCCCATTTCGATCGGATTCGCGATGGGACCGACCGCTTGCTCTTCGAGCGAGGCCGCGCGACCGTCCCAGAATTGCGCGCCACTCAAGATGCGATTGTAGCTCGCCAGCGAATTCCGATTCCCGGTTTGACCGCCAATGCCCACGCCAAACTGAGTGTGACGTGCGTAGCCTTCGTCGGGATGATGACAATCGGCACAGCTCACCGTGCTGTCCGCGGAAAGTCGCTTGTCGAAGAACAGTTGTCGTCCGAGTTCAACCTTGGCTCGGGTGAGCGGATTGTCCGCGGGAATGATGATCTGTCCCGCACCGGCGGACAGTCCCAACGGCAGCATCACCTCCAACGTGGCGTGGTTCTTCGGATTATCCAACCAAGCCTGAATTTGTTCGATGGTGAGCGGACCTTCTCCGGGGATTCCGGCCGTCAACTCCGGCGAACCGAGCAACACACTCTCGGTGGGATTCTCAGGGACGGCGGCAGCCACCGGCGGTGCGGGCGACTCGGTTTCGGTCATGGGAGCCGCAGCGACATCTTCGGCCTCCGGTGCGGCGGGCTCCGCGGGAATCTCCGCCTGCTGGATCGATTCGGAATCAATGTCCGACTCGGTAGTGGCGGCAGGCGTCGTCGCGGTCGTCGCGGAATGACTGGCCGTAGGTCGTGATGGGTTGCAGCCCCACAGACTCACCGAACCCACCAAACAGCAGGTTAACAACAACTGGCGACGTGACATGGAAAGTTCTCTCCAAGGGAAGAAAGGTCATTGTGGGTGCGTTTAACAAAGCCACGCGACTTGGAGCATTTGGCAAATCCTATGCCGTCCGACTCCAGCGGCGTGAGAACGTTTATGGGTGGTGTGCCTGTCGCATTTTACGGAGGAGAAAACCCACATCAAGTGGGAGCTTATCCGCACGGCCACCGCGCGATTTCGCTCACACATCGGCGGTTCATGAGAGCCGGCCAGTTAGTGCTTCCCATAAGCATTGAGATGTTGAGGTGACATCCTTAGTCCTTGATGCCCGACTTATCGTGAAGAAACGGGTGTCCGCTACAAGCATTCTACAAGCACTCGGGCAGCGTGTGGTTGGCCTCCCAATTAACGGGCGACATGCGATGAACGAGATCCAAACGGTCGGCTACTCCGGCGGAGCGAGGCGATAGGTTTGAGGTTCACTTCCCGCAACGATCAATTTGCCCCAGGCCGGATGGTGGCCGTCATTAAAGATGGCAAGCAGCGATGTGCCGGCCGGGGTTGGCGGTGGCTCCGGGCCGACGATTTCGTTGAAGGTTTGAGAAAGCGTTTCCGCCAGCGGTTGGGCAAGTCCCAATAATTCCGCTTCCGCAACGGAAGGGTTCTCCGTCGACGCCGCCTCAAACAAACGCTGCACGATCTGGCCTTGGGTCGCCGACAGCGTGTAATTCTTACCGTTCCAACGCATGCGATAGAAGGTACCCGCCCTCCAGTGCGGAGGCCGTTGCGATAACCGCTTCAAATCGCGGCCGAGCGTGAGCGATGTGAACTCGCCCGCGACGATCGAAATCTTGGGGGCATGGTATTCGGCGATTGGCGACGAGGGGGAACCCATGCCCATCCCGGGCATCCCCATACCGCCCGTCATTCCCATTGCCATCCCCATGCCACCTCCCATCATTCCTCCGTCACCACCGTACTCCCCGGACATTCCACCTGCGCCGCCGTAATCTCCTCCATAGCCCATGTCCCCCCCTCCCATCGCTGCCGCATGCGGCAGCATCCCAGATTCACCGCCCGAACTGTACATCTCACTGAGATCGGCATCCTGCTTGTCCAGCCAGCCGAAGCGTTGGTCGCCGACAACGGGCAGGTAGTCGCCAACCGGAATTTGCCCAGTTCCCGGCGACAGCATTCCAGTCCACGAACCCGGATTTTCCTCTCCGTAAGGGACCAGTCGCACTTGGATGCCACTATCGTGCAGATTCACAATCACTCCGCCCAGCGCGGGCGGCGCGGGAACCGGGGCGTTGACGCCGATTGGTCGCACACTGGGCCATTGCGGTCCAGCTCCGTCCCCGTCCGTGGGAATCAAGGCAAAGGTCCTGTTCCCGGACAGTGTCACCTCCCGCCAAACATGCGCTGATCGATCACGCGACTGGAATGTCGAGATGACCCAAGTCCGCGCTAAGAAGATGATCGCGCCGAGTGCTACCAATAGCGCGATGCCTGGCACGATGTCCCGAGTCCGCCTGCGCGACGACGCGTCGGCTCCCCCGCGAATTTGCCACCACGTCAACAAACCCCAGATTACAACGGGAGCCCAGAGAAAGAGTGAATGATTGTGCCATGGTGCGGGACCAATCGTCGTCCTGCGTAACAGATAGGTCACCAAGCAAGCAGTGCCAAATGTCAAGATCCAGATCCCGAACTCTCCCACAGGAATCTCCGACAATATCGGGATCGGGGCAGGCAAGTGCCTGCGTTGCCGGTAACCGCGAACGAGGTTCGCGCCGACGGACGTGACGATTCCCAGGCATGTGATCGAGAGCATCCACAGCAGTTGTCGAGAAGAAGCAGGGAATGGCAAAGCAGGGAATGGGAGCCAGTACTCCAGAAATGCCTCGCGCGCTGTCAAGCCATGTGGCCGTGTGCCGTACGAGTCGTCCATCGGTGCCACGCTGCCTAGCAAGATGCCCGCCAGCAATAGCAGCAGGACGGGGAACCACCATTGCAAAACCATGCTTTTGTCTGGAGTCGCAACCAAAGGTCGCTCGGCGGATCGCCGAAGTTCGCGTTCAACTTCGCGATCGCGCCGCTCGAAGTCCTCCCGCTTGAGTAACCACACGACAACTCCGATGGGGCCGAGCAACAAGAATAGGATCAACAGCCAACCGTGGGAATTAAGCGTGCGCTGAGTTCGAATCGCTGTTCCCGCACCGCACAGGACCAGTCCCACAAAGACCATCACCGACAGGATGAAAAACTGACTTGTCGGCACCTGCTTGACGACTCCAAACAACACAGGCAATAGAATCAACGCCAGGCTGGGCACAAAGATCAACAAGCCGACCACCTCGAACAACCGCCCCACCACACGTCGTCGCGGTGACGTATCTCGAGGCGCGAAACTGCCCACCGCTACGGCATCTTTGGGAGTTGCGCTCGATCGGCGTCGCGGCGTGGGCTGGCCGACCGCTGCGGTGGATTGCAGATTTGCCAGCCGTTCTTCGAGCAGCAAGACGACTTCCTCCGCCGCTTGAATTCGCAAGTTCGGATCTTTCTCCAGGAGTTGATTCACGATGTCCACTAGCCACACGGGCAGCTCCGCATTGAGGTCCTCGATGGGCCGCGGCGTATCGTCACAAACTCGGCGGATGGTGGCAGCCAAGCTGGTCGCCCGAAAAGGAGAATGGCCAGTACACATGGCGTACATCACGCAACCCAGACTGAACAGATCACTCCGATGATCGACGCGTTCGCCGTGAGCCTGCTCGGGCGACATGAACTGGGGCGTGCCCGCGACTTCACCCGCTTTCGTAACGGAGACGTCGTCGACGGTCCGCGCCAAGCCAAAATCGGTGATCTTAACTCGCTCCACACCGTTCTCGAGCAAGATATTGGCGGGTTTGATGTCTCGATGGATCAGGCCTTGTTTGTGGGCCGCAGCGAGTCCTTCCGCGATCTGTCGACTGATGCGCAGGATCTCGGTCAACCGCAACGACCCCTGTTTGTCGAGCTTCTGTTGCAGTGATTGTCCGGCGATACACTCCATCACCAGATAGGGCAGCGCGGCGTCGCCATCGACGGCATGAATCGTCACCACGTGCGGGTGACTGATGGCGGCCGCAGCCTGGGCTTCACGGACGAAGCGGCGGCGAGCGTTCGGATACGCGGCGAGTTCGGGTGCCAGAATCTTGACCGCGACAATGCGATTCAATTGCGGATCGCGGGCACGAAAGACAATCCCCATGCCACCGCGGCCGATGACTTCGTGAATTTCGTAGGGCCCCAGCGTCCCCAACAGGCTCGTGTCGTCGCAGGGAGTGAGGAAGTCGTAGGCAGGCACGGGCGACACGCCGACCGGTGGGGACTCTAAAAAACTTCCGGAGTCCTCATACGCTCGCAACAAGGCTTCCACGCGGCGGCGACGATCGGCATCATCGCCGCACACCTCGTCGAGAAAAGCCTGGCGCTGTTCGCGAGTCGGCTTGGCCAGCGCTGCGACAAACAATCCTTCGACCGATTGCCAATCGACGGAATTACCCGGATCGTGGGTAACGGGAGGATCGGGGGAAACGGGATCGATCATGGTGAGGCTCCAGAACCAAGCATTATTGAGTGCCGCTAGTTCATGCGACATCGGCGCTCCGCGCGCCTCACGGATTCCGAATTATTTCGTGGCGTGGATTGGTGCCAGTCAAGCCTTACCCCCCAAGTGATCGAAAAGCCAGGCTTTCGAGAAGGCCCACCAGCGCGCGGCGGTCGCCCGCGAGATCCCCAGCACCTCGGCGGCTTCCGCTTCGTTCAGCCCCGCGAAGTACCGCAATTCGACCAGACGCGCCTTGCCGGGTTCCAACTCCGCGAACGCCCGGAGCGCTTCATCCAACGCCAACAAGTCCTCCTTCGGTAGGGACTCGACAGCCGCCACGTCCTGCAAGCTTACCCGATCGAGTTCTCCGCCTCGCTTGAGTCGCTGACGATTTCTCGCACTTTCGATAAGAATGCGTCGCATCGCCTCGGCGGCTGCCGCGAAAAAGTGTCCGCGTGTGTCCCACTGCTGCTCGGCATCCCCCAACAGCCGAAGGTAGGCTTCATGGACCAATGCCGTGGGCTGCAAGGTGTGATCCTGTGCCTCTTGGGCAAGTCGCGCTCGTGCCAGACGACGGAGCTCGTCGTAGACAAGCTGCAATAGCTCGTCGGTGCGCGCGGGCTCGCCGCGTTGCAATTCGGCCAGCAAATGCGTGACCTGCGACAGTTTCGACGACGATTCCATAAGCACATCTCGAGTTTCGGTGCGACATGCCAGCATATTCGACAGTGCCAGCCATCGCGAATTTCCTGAACCACAGCTTGCTCACGGTACCCGAAAACTTGTCGTTATCCTAGAATGTCGTGTTTGCCACCACGAACGGACTCGTACCCACGACATAAATAATGCCATCTTCGGACATTGTGATCAAAGGCGCACGCGAGCATAACCTGCGCGATGTCGACTTGATCCTGCCGCGAAATAAACTGATCTGCCTGACCGGAGTGAGCGGTTCCGGGAAGAGCTCGCTGGCTTTCGACACGGTGTACGCCGAAGGTCAGCGGCGTTATGTCGAGAGCTTGTCGAGCTTTGCTCGCCAGTTCCTCGGCCAGATGCCGAAGCCGGATGTCGACTTCCTAGGGGGGTTGAGCCCTTCGATCTCCATCTCGCAGAAGTCGAGCGGCAATAATCCGCGTTCCACGGTCGGTACGATCACGGAAATCTATGATTATCTGCGAGTGCTCTACGCGCGGGTGGGGCAAGGCTTTTGTCCCAAGTGTGGTCAAGCGATCCAAAGCCAGACGCGCGAGCAGATCATGGCCCGCATCCTGCAGTTTCCCAAGGAGACGCAGTTCGCGGTCCTGGCACCCATGATCCGGCGGCAAAAGGGAGAGTATCGCGATCTCTTCGTCGATCTGCTTAAGCAAGGCTTCGTCCGCGCCCGGGTCGATGGCACGACGGTGTCGCTGACCGACGACCTGAAACTCGATCGCCAGATGCGGCACGATATCGAGGTCGTGATCGATCGCTTGGCCGTGAAGCCGAACATTCGACCACGCTTGGCTGAGGCGGTCGACCTAGCATTGAAGATCGGCAAGGGAACTTTGTTGATCGAGGTTCAGGAATCGGCGACTCCGGTGTCGGGATCGTCGCGCGGTTCCGGGCCGCGTCCGGGCGACACGATCTTCTCGATCGACTATGCCTGTGCCGATTGCGGTCTGAGTTTCGAGCCACCCACGCCACAGCTCTTTAGCTTCAACAGTCCTCAGGGAATGTGCCAAGCCTGCGACGGCTTGGGCGAGCTCTACTCGTTCGCCCCCGAACTGCTCGTGCCAAAACCCGCGCTCAATTTTCAGCAAGGTTGTTTCGAGTTGATCGGCAATTGGAAGGAACTGGGGCGTTGGCGACGGCACATCTATCAGGGTGTGGCCGAGACCATTGAACGAGTGAGAGAACTCGAACCCGGCACCATGCTCGAGACTTCCTGGGAAGAGCTCGAACCCGAACTGCAGCAGTTGTGGTTGTGGGGCACCGGCAAGCTGCATATCACGTTCACATGGCGCGGTGGCAAATCGCCCATGAAGTATGGCGGCGAGTTCGA
>JBGTHH010000555.1:0-7077 GCA_041746275.1 Pirellulaceae bacterium
TTAGCAAATGTCGCGCCGCTCCGTGGTGACTTGCGATTTCAACGTTGAAGATCCGCTGGCGATAGAGCGTTGGTACGTCGAGCACTGCCCCCGTCGCCAGTTCCGGGCGCTCCCCGCTTCAGAGTCCATCGTCTGGTATTAATCGAGGAACGTGGAGAAAATGGCGTCGATTGCTTCAGCAAGGTCGGCCCGTTCGGTGCAACTTTCGTGACGCGCGCCGTGGACTCCTTTCGCCTTACTGCCGGCGATTTGCACGGGACTCACGGGGTGAACATTCGTCGGTAGAGCGAAGGGCAGCACACCCCCACCAGCCCGCCGGCGGACCTGAGATTCGTCGCCAGCCGCAGTAGAACGATTCGACGCCGTCGAGAAATCCGGAACCTTGCTAAAGGCGGCCGATTCACCCTCGGCGGTACTGTTTGGATTGTTCAAGTAGTTGATGACTTGCAGGACATCCACCGGCGACACAGATCCATCGCCATTCACATCAATATAGAAGAAATCCGCAAGCGTCGCGGAACCCGGCGTGACAAGTGATCGAGGGCCGCCGCCGTTCAGCCAATTGACGATGACCAACACGTCGAGAGGCGAGATCGTGCCGTCGCGGTTTACATCCAGGAAATGATTGGGATTCTGAAATGGGACCGTATTGGCGAGTTCGAGTGTCGCCCCGAACTGCGTGAGGATGTGAACGAACTCGCCCGCCACGATTTGTGGAGGCTGCACCGACCAACCGGGGCCGAGATTGACGACGTCTCCCCCGTCGTATTTGACCCGCAACGCGTCGGCCGTCGATGAAGTATTGATGACTTTGTTAATGTCCAGCGTGAGCATATTGTCCCCGTCGCCGGTGATGTCGAGCGTTGCCACATTTCGGACATCGGCCAGATCGAGTGCCTGGCCGCTGCCCGTCAGGCGCAAGGAGTTGCTACCATCGCCTGCGTCTATCTTTACCAACCCGGCAAAAATTGCATCGAGATTGGCGATCTTCCAAGCATCGTCACCGTCGTGTCCGAAGAGTTCGATACGACTCAGGCTGGTGCCGCGTGTGCGAAACAACTCGATCGCGCCGTGAACGATCACCACCTCGTCGTCATCGGCAAACACGTCCAGCATTCCGGACGCGGAAGGGCGAACGTTAATGGCAACGCCACCGACTGTATCGCCGTCCAAGATCGTGACCATGTAGTCTTCGACTTCGCCATCCGCGGCGGCACCCGTGGGAGCCAGTCCACCCGCGGAGCTAAGTCGGAACCGAGCGAATGTGCCGCCGGGCGTTGCTCCGGCCGGAACGATGAAGCTAAGCAGGTTGAGGCCACCGGCAACTTCCTGGTTGGTAAAAATCTGTTCGCCAACGTCGTTCCAATCGCCGTCCTGATTGAAGTCGATCCACGCATCCAACTTGCCTGCCTCCGACGATAGGATTGCAAGGCTGGATGTGGTGGCGGATTCGGTGGTGGCAACCATGCTCGTCACCAAGAACACGCCGTCATCATCAGTGCCGTCGCCTGTTGCATCGCTGGTCGGCTGACCGTCCGCTTCCGCGTCAACTGAGCTTCCCAGGTACAACGATCCGATCGTATGCCGCGCTCCGTCTTGGGCCAGCGTAACGGGATACACGGATGGTGCATCGCCGAAATCGAGATTGATTGCAACGACAGTGATCTCGACATCTGTGGTAACGGTGTCGAAGTTCGTCGCGTCGTCCGGTATGAAGGTGACGGACAGTTGCTGATTCGCGCCCGCGTCCAATATCGTGCCGGGCGGCGGTGTGTAGGTGAACGAGCCGGGAATGTCGGTGGTGGCGGTGAGTTGCATGTCTCCCAACGACGTGCCGAAGGTGATATCAGCCGGACGATTCCAGGTGACCACCGGGATGACTTTCAAAACGTTGATCAGTCGAACGGCCGTGGCACTAGCGAAGTTTGGGTCGCCGGGGGTGAAAGTGACGTTGAGCGGTTGGGAACTCCCCGCATTTAGTTTGGTCCCCAAGGCTGGTGTGTACACATACGAACCGGGCCGATCCCCCGTTGCATTCAACTGCAAATCGCTGAGCAACGTGCCATAGGTGATGTCGGCGGGCACGTCCCATGTGATGAACGACTCGGCCTGGGCGACACTGATCTTCACCGTTTTGACCACGCTCTGGAAGTTCACGGTGTCCGTCGGTGTGAACGTGACTTGCAAGGTTTGAGCGGCGCCTGCGTCCAAGCGTATCCCCGCCGGTGGCGAATAAACGAACGCGCCATCGATGTTGGCGGAGGCGTTCAGTTGCGTGTCGCTCAAAGGTGTGCCGAATCCGATGCCAGCCGGATCGTTCCATCGGATATCGGGAATGGCCTGCGTCACGTTGATGAGGACATTGACCGTGACTGGGTTGTAGTTTGCGGTGTCGGTGGGGACGAAGCTGACACTGAGTTGTTGTTCGGCCCCAGCACCTAGCAACGCCCCAAGGGGCGGGTTGTAGATGAATTCGCCGAACACGGTAGAGGCCGCGTTGAGCTCGGCGTCACCAAGGAGTTCGCCGTAGGAGATATCCGCCGGATTGACCCAAACGATAACGGGATCGGCTTTCTGCACGTTGATCGTGACCGTGGCGGCCGCCGTGTTGTAGTTCGTCGCATCGTCCGGGGTGAACAACAGGGTCAGCTCTTGATTGTTACCCACACCCAATAGCGTGCCGCTGGCGGGAGTGTAGCTAAAAGTTCCCGCTACGCTTGCCGTCGCATTGAGTTGCACGTCATTCAACGCCGTACCGAATGCGATATCCGCGGGGTTATTCCATGTGATCGCAGGTTCGGCTTTGAGCACGTTGATCGAGACGAACGCGGTGACCGGAGCGAAGCGAATCGTATCGTCGGGCGTAAACGTCACGGAAAGCTGCTGTGCCGAGCCGGCATTGAGCAACGCACCGCTCGCCGGCGAATAGATGAATGTGCCGGGCACGCCTGCGGTCGCATTGAGCTGCGTGTTGTCGAGCAGCGTACCGTAAGTGATATCCGCCGGGTCGTTCCAGGAAATCTCGGGACTCTCTGGTTGATCGATGTCGATCGTCGTGACGCTGACCGTTGAACTCGACACGGACTGATACGCGATGTCAGAAGCAACTTGGTTAATCTGTAACGTCAACGTCGAGATCTGATCGCCATCGATCTGCGCGTCGGGCACACCGGTTACCGTGACCGACTGAGGTTGGTCCCAGTTGGCGGGCGTAAAGGTTAGCGTTGCCGGGTCGACGGTTGCCTCCGCGGAATTGCTGCTGTTCACGTTGACGACCACGTTGGAACGCGGTTGGGCGGCGAGAGCGACTGTGATCGTGTCGGTCGTCTCCGCTTCCGACACGACTGTAGCGCCATTGGTTTCGCTGACCACAATGCCCGGCGTGCCAGGCGGCGTGGCGGTGACCGTGACATCCAGATTGAGTTGCGTACCGTCTGTCACCGAACTTGGAGCATCGAGCCACTCCAGCCAGACGCTGAGCGAGTCGTCGTTGTTGTCCTCCGATTGCAGCAAATAGCCTTGCAGTCCCAGACGCAAGCCGTGCTTGTCCGTGATGGCCACATGAATCGTGGGGCTGTCGGGAAACCATTCGGAGCCGCCGGTTTTGACGAGTTCAAACCACGATCCGATTTCGACGGCGGTGGGGAACAAGTAAGCGTTCGTCGGCGTGATGTCCTTCAGTACCAACGTTTGAATATTGCCATTCGCATCCTCGTAGCGCAGCACATCGGCATCGAAGTGAGTCTCGTCGTTAAACATACTCGATGCGGTGAACAGCCGCAGGCGATGGGGGGTGGTGCAGGGACTGCGTGTGGCCAGCGAGATGTCTTGCAGGGCTTCGAATTGCACGGCGACCGTGCTGGACGACTGTCCGACAACGGGCGTTAAGAAGCTCTTGGTGCTGGTCACCTGGGCGCGGCCGCCGAAGTTCGCCGTGACGACGCTCCTGTAACGACTAGCACCGCCGGTCGTGACGTCTGCGCGAGTGACCGTGGGCACGTAGTGAAATACTTGGTCGTCCGTGCGGAAAGAAGCAGAACCGACGGTCGAGGTGCCGAGGTTCACGGCCGCACCATCGGCCCGCATGTAGGCGAGGCGGCTGAACATGTTGCCCACGAGATCGGCGAAGACCAACGGATAAGAGGCGGTACCGGGCACCAGGTGGTACAGTTCGATGGCCTGATAAGGTTGGGTTCCTACCTCGGTGCCGTTATGAAACACCGGAACCGGCGGTTCGACGAACCCTGAAGGGTTGTTCGCCTGCAGTGCGACGATGCCGTCATCGAAGAAGTTCAGCGGTTGGGTCAGCTCGAACGCCCCGATGTCAGTCGTGCGTCCCTCCACACGCGGAAACCCCCGTTGGTCGTAGGGGGGCGTGCCTCCCGCTCCAGGAAACGGCGGTGTGAAACCTGCATCAATCGCCGGACTGCCGGGCAGCAGCGCATGGGTTTCCGTTGGCCCGCCGTAGTTTGCAAGCGGCGCAAGTAGCGGGTCGAGCAACGCTCCCGGTTCGCCAACCAGGTTGCCCGATGCTAAAAACGTTTCGGCATTGTTGCCAATCAGGTTGTAACGAAACGTCAGAACGGGCGTTGGTACGTTGAGATCCGGAGCTACCGCCGCCGTGTTTCGAGCGACAATCGAGCCAGTGAGCGCTAGATAGGCCAGTTGTCCGAATACTGCGTCCGTGCCGCGGTAGATTCCGCCACCCTGGCCATCCGTTGCCAACACACGATTTTCGACGACGGTACTCCAATTGACATAGGCTCCACCTGTTACGCCGATCCCCCCTCCGGTCACGCCCGCCTCATTGTCTGAGATGGTGCTATTCGTCAGATGAACATTGGCAACATTGGCACCTTGAATCCCGCCGCCACTCACGGCAGCAGAGTTTCCAGAGATGGTGCTATCGGTGATGCGCGCAGCACCGTAAATCCCTCCGCCGCTACCGGATGCCTGATTCGCGACGACCGAACTGGCCGTGAGAACAACGTTTCCAGAGGTTGCGTAAATCGCGCCGCCATCCACTGCGGAGTTGTTGCGGACGACCGTGTTGATAAGAGACACCACGTCAGTTACGGACGATACCACTGAGTCGCTTAAGATCGCGCCCCCGTTTCCCGTGACGCTTCCGCTGGTCAAAGTGACTCCGTCCAGAATCAACGAGGCATTCACAAACGAACCCAGTGTTGAAGTGACATGAAAATGCCGCGAAAGTTGGTGTGCGTCAATTGTTAGGAACTCGCGTCCAGGACCAGTAATCCGCAGCCGGCCGGTTACGGTCAGCTCTGTCCCGTTCAAGTCAATCGTCCCTGTAAGCCCCGATTGAAACACGATTTCGTTGATGACGGTGCCAGGCTCGCCCGCGACCGACCCGTCAACACTGGTATTCGTATTGGCGGCGTGAATGGCTTCACGCAGCGTGACTTCTCCGTCCACGTCCATATTGTCCGCCAGACTGGTGACCACGATCGTGGCCAAGAGGCGGCGATCTTCCAGCGGTTCGAATAAGACGCGACGAGTGCGAATTGCACGGCGCTGCTTGGCTTTCCCGACAACGCCAGCAGCACACCGCCTGCGCAACATACGCTCGACCCAACTGGAAACCTTTGCCATGCTTCACCTCCATCAGATGTTAGCCGCTGAGCTAGCTCGCGGGTCTCGATTATACTTAGCGGACACTCGGGACGTCGTCCGTCCGTTCAGTCTCGCGACGAGCCTTTGTTGCTGGACTCGCATTCCCGTTCATGAGCCCGGCATCGTCAGCAAGGCGACGTTGGTGTTGGCTGGCGGAAGGAAACAGCGGCGGCGTCCACAATCGAATGTCGCGATCCTCTCCAGCCGAAGCCGCGAGTGTGCCCGTGGGAGAGACCGTAACGTCGTGGACTGGATCATCGGTCCACGTTCCGCATCAGCCGCTCGGCCTGCTTGGCAGCCGGCGAGTCGGGTGCGACCGAAATCGCGTTTTGCAGGTAGCGACGCGCCAACGCATGGTTCTTCGCCGCCAGTGCCCGTTTCGCCGAATTCAGCAAGTTCAGCGCCTGCTGATTTTTCTGAGCGGTCCGGGCCGCTTCCGCTTGGCGTTCCGCGGGGGTGCCAGCAACTCGCGGCTGAGTTTGCGGTGCGGCCTGCTGATTTTGGAAAGGGACATCTATCGACTTCCGTTGCTCGCCATCCAGCGAGTGCATCCCTTCGTAGACAATCCGGGGTCTTTGGCTATTTTCCCGCGCGTGGACAATGACCTTGTGCTCACCGGGTTCCACGGTTACTTCCAGTGGACTTCCGGTGTCCTTCCAATCCACGCGTTTCCCATCGACTTCGGCCCAGGCCGTGCCTGCGAAGCCGGGCTTCCCAATCGAAGCGAACCCCCTTTGCTCGCGCAGGGTCAGGATGATGGTCGCAGGTTTGTTGTTTGGCGGGTTGAGGGGATCGATGAGCGAATAGGTATGATCCTCGCTGCTGGCTTCGTTGGCGTACACGCTGGCGCGGAAATGGATGACTAGGGGCACGTCGAACTCGAGTTCCAGTTGCTCGTTCGGATTCCAGACTGGGACGAACAGAAGCATGGGGGTGCCGTAGAATTTCCTCTCGTCCGATCGCGTTAAGCCGTAGCCGAGGTCCACGATCACATCCGTCAATCGCTTCCCACTTGCGTTGCGAATCTTGACGAGCGACGACTCGGGCCGGGTCACCTCGATAAGTGACGAATTCGACCTTGGCCCAGCGTGCTTTGCCGCCTCTGCCGGCAACACCTTTTGCGCCTCGCGGACGAGGTGTTGGAACTGCGAGACGGGATTCCTGATGACATCGGAGAAGAGGTCCGCCCAACCCGGCGTCTGCAGTTCGCCGATCTGCCACTTCTTGAGATCCGCATCGTTCTTCGCGGCGACGCTCCTCAAGTACTGCGCCCGGCTCCGCGCCGATCCGGACTCGTCCACGGTTCGGAACGCGACGACGCCGTTCTCGCGGTAGCCTTCGCGGCGCGTGTACGCGCCGCTCGCGATCCGCCCTTCGATGTTCTGTGCCTCTCTCAGCAGATCGGCACGTACGGCGGCGACGTTGATCTCACGAACCTCCTGG
>JBGTHH010000556.1:0-4519 GCA_041746275.1 Pirellulaceae bacterium
GTGTATTGCAAGGATTTCCCGTAGCTGCGAGGTGCCTGTCCCAATTTTTTCACAGCCTCTCCGCGAACTAACCTCGTGGTCCCACCGTGCGAGCCCAGATCTCCGCGACTTTCTCGGGGCTGGCACCATAGATACTGGTAAAGACTTGAGGGAATTCCCCGCCAGCACGCAAGCCATCAAGCAACGCCGCGAACCGTTTCGAGTCTTTCATCAATCCGCTGACAAAGCTATAGCTAGCGATGTCGGCGTCCTCGGGTGCCATTTTGCCGGTCAAGAAGTCATCGGGGCGGGCCATTTTGGCGAGCGCCGGTCCCAGTCCATTCTTCCATGCGATGACGCGCGGATCTTTGGCGGCCAAACGCGAAGCGGCCACGCGGGCACTGCCTTCCGAGAACCAACGCGGGGGATTGTTGAGAGAAGCGACATAGGTACCCGCCACTTGCTGCACGATCAGACCGTCGAGCGTGTACGATTCGTCGGTCGGCGGAATCATCGCACCGTAGGCATCCACAATCGTGTAACTCCAGTGGCCGCGCCATTCCTTAGGCAGCTCGCGTTTCTCGATCATCTGGCCAAACTCGCTGTAGTCGTAGCGCTGCTTGAGGAAGAACATGGACATACGGCCCTTGAGCAGCGGCTTGTCCGAAGGTGCCCCAAAAATCGGAGCAACCTTGGGGACCAGGAGTTCCGCGCGTTTACCAATCTCCTCCAGCGTGGCGGCTCCCACATTCCCCACCAGGAAGAAGTTCTTCGTCTCGTGCTGGTCGCCCTTTGCACCGGCACTACCAAGTTGCCAGTTTTGTAGAGCCAACGCCATCCGATCCGCGCTCAACTCCTCATGCGTGGAATTCTGTGCCTTGGCCAGTGCGGCGACCTGTACGACGTTCATGGTCGGGTTGGGTCCATCGTACGTGGCACCTTCCGCGATCCACTTCTCGAATTTAGCAATCACTTCGTCCGAAAGCGGCTCGCGTCCCATCGGCATCCGCGGCTCGCCCCCTTCGCCCTTGATGCGTTGCACCAGCAGACTCGTCATCGGTTGACGCGGAGTGATGGGTGGGCCGCTATCACCACCGCGGAGCATGGTCTGGAAGTTCGACATGTTCAGATTGCCACGCGCGTTTTGAGCATTCACGTGGCATCCGAAGCAACTGGTCGCGAGTACCGGCGCGATATCGCGGGCAAAGCTGACGGTTTCGTTCCCGGTCGCGGTTGCGACGGTGGGAGCCACCGGCGCATTGCCTCCCGGCGCGGCGAACATGTTCAAGCTCGCTTGGGGATTGTCACCATCGAACTTCGCTCCCGCCGCGATCCAATTTTTGAGGGAGTCGAACTCTTGCGGGGTCAGACGGCCTCCTCGGGGCATATCACCCGTTTCGATCACCTCGACAATGCGGCTGCCCGAGGGATCGTTGGGGAAAATGACAACCCCGGACCGTGCCCCGCGCATCAGGGCCTCGTAGTTGGGCATGTTGAAGTCGCCTCGCGAGCCATCCACATGGCAGCGACCACATTTGGCCACCAGCATCGGGGCCACATCCTTGACGAAACTCGCTCCACCAGCCCCCGGTGTGCCAGACGGCATCGGTCCGGCCGCTTTCAACTCCGGAATGGGTGGGAGCTCAATGCCTTCCAACTCCAGCAAGGCATGGGCACGCACGAGCTTGCGATGCACGTCGTCCAACGCCTTCAAGACCTCCTCGTCACCGCTGGCCGCGAGTTTCTCAATCCGCTGCTGCAACTCGACGATTCCTTCGGCGGATTGCGTCAGTTGGTTTCGGCCAAACAATGTGCTGACCTTGCTAAGTGCCGTCGACAGAGCGGTCAGCTCACGACGCTGTTCGGCCGTGATGGCTCCGCACAACGTCGGCGTCACCGCACACGAAAAGGTCAAGAAGAGAATGCACTGGAGTCCACGGCTAGTCTTCAGCAGCGAAGTGGGCATAGCGAACCTTTCAACGTGTACACGACCCGAGCGGGGGAAGCAAGCATCGGCGGGCGACCGAATCGAATGTGATTATAAAGCAAAGTTTGGGGAAACGACAGCTTTCCACTACCATCGTCAAGCCATCGGACCACGTAGAACGTCGAGAGCCCCCGAAAGTACTCATTCAGGCGGTGCGTTGGCGAGCCGCAGCTCTGCGAGATCCAATGTCGCGATCCCTATCAACGGCTTCTATTTGGTGCGGTGACGCCGCCGTGTGGGAACCGATCGCGTGGTCTTCCGACTGGCTCGATACCCGTGTTCGATGGCGAACCATTCTGCAAACCGTTCTCGGTCGCGATAGCTTGTGTTGCGTTGATCCAACAAGTGCCCCAACTCGTGGATGAGCACGTTGTTCAGATAAAAGTCGCGGATCGTGTTAGCCGTCCACACGAGTTTCCACTGCGAACCCGAGTCGTGTACCCACTGGCCTCCATAGGCGCGGGCTTCATTGTATTCGGCGGGACGAGGAGGCCGACCATAATGCTCGACCAATCCTTTCTCCACCGGATAGAGATAGATCGCCGTTCCCCACTGCATTCCGTAGCATGGAAACGACTGCTTCTTACGCGTCATGCGGCTCAGTTGAATCACTTCCAAAGGTGCGACGAATGCGGGCGGGAGGACTGCCAAGCGATCGCGAATCTCGCTTTCGGTGACCACGTGCTGATAGCCGCTGCCCGCTGGCTGAACGACGAAACTGTAATTCCCTTTGCCATCCGTGGGTTCGTGCCAATCCTCGGGCGGAATGAAGGGAGAGCGCGTCTCGCCCACCCGGCCCCGCAATCGCTTGCCCATCGCTACCGACGTTTGTACCGCCTTCGGGATCGCAGTGATTGAACGTCGGGAGTGGCGATTCTTCAGGTTGGCAATGGGGCGTCGAGTCATCGGACCTTTCCTCACAATACGGCGGAAGTCCTTCTTTGTGTGGCACCATCATCATCCGTTTACCGGTCGTGCCACTAACTCGATCCATGAACCAACAAAGGAGGCGAACTACACGTTTGAAAGCGACAAGAGAATCCTAAACCGAAATCGGGTGAAAAATCTAGTGAACACCGCAAGTTGTTAATAAATAATGACTTACAACTTGTCGTGTTCGACTTACGTCGACTCGAAAGGACGTGAAATGGGAATAATGGGAAGTTTGCCGAGTTTTGAAATCAACGTTCCGTGGCGCGATCCGCCGACATTCCATGAGCCTCGATCAGGAATGTGGAAGGAGACGGCGAGCCTGCAAGCGGATGCTCACTCGCGATCTCGCCACCGATGGCAGCTCGGGAGATACAAAGCTTCAAGCTATCGTCATGCATTGTGTCGTGTCGCACTTTACAATGGTTCCAAACTGCGGCGTGGTCCGTTGCCGACGTGAACCCCAAGGATCAAGAACATGGCAAGTTGCCCGAAGCTTCACCTAATGAGCAGCATTGGCGTCCTCTGCCTATTGTCCTTTGGCCTGCACATCCGGTTGACCAACGCGACGGAGCCCGAGACGGCGAAGCCCGACACCGCCACATTGACCGTCGAACAAGTGGTCGAACTTGTGCGACCTTCACTAGTGACCATTTCGACGACGGGGCGCGAAAGTCGCGAGCAAGGTCTCGGAACGGGATTTGTCGTTTCGGCGGAAGGCTTGATTGCCACGAACCTCCATGTCATTGGCGAAGGCCGCGAGTTCACCGTCGAACTCTCGAACGGAACGAACCTGCCCGTGATCTCCGTCTACGCTTCCGATCAACATCGGGATCTGGCTCTTGTCCAAGTCGAACCACCGGCCCAGCCTCTGCGACCGCTTTCCCTCGGGACGGCGGCGGAACTTGTTCAGGGCGAGCCGATTGTGGTGATGGGAAACCCCTTGGGATTCAAGCACAGCGTCGTGAGCGGTGTAGTTTCCGCAGTCCGCGAGATTGAAGGGCAAGAGATGATTCAACTCGCCATTCCCATCGAACGCGGTAATAGTGGCGGTCCCGTGGTCGATCGTCGCGGCCGAGTGCATGGCGTTGTCAACATGAAGTCGCTAAGGGAGGAAAATGTGGGCTTTGCCATCGACGCGAAGCACCTCCAAAGCTTGCTCGATCAACCGAATCCAATCGCCTTAGCACGCTGGGCCACGATCGGTGCTATCGATGCGAGCCAGTGGAAGCCGCTGTTCGGCGCGCGGTGGCGACAGCGCGCGGGCAAGATATTGGTCAGCGGACAAGGTTCGGGGTTTGGCGGTCGGTCGTTGTGCGTCTCGACACAGGACCCACCGCCGCTGCCCTTTGAACTGGCGGTCCACGTCAAGCTGGACGACGAGGCCGGTGCCGCCGGATTGATCTTTCATGCGGACGGCGGCGATAAGCACTATGGGTTTTATCCAACCAACGGCAAGCTGCGGCTCACCTGCTTCAATGGCCCCAACGTGTTCAGTTGGCAGATCCTGCACGACATTGCCTCGCCTCATTACCGTCCGGGCGAATGGAATCAACTCAAGGTTCGCATCGAACAAGGCAAACTGTCGTGTTTCGTCAACGAGCATTTGGTGTGTGAGTCGGC
>JBGTHH010000557.1:0-2480 GCA_041746275.1 Pirellulaceae bacterium
TGATACAGTCGTGAGGAAACGATCGTCCGGACCAATTGCTTCAGATCGAAGCCACTGGTAACCAACTCGGCGGCCAAGGCATTCATCAAGGCCACGTTGCTCGGCGGATTCGTCGAACGCAGGTCGTCGACGGGATCGACCAATCCGCGGCCCAGCAAGTAGTACATGTAGCGATTCACCACCGCCTTGGCGAAGTATTCGTTGTCGGGCGACGTCAACCAATCGGCCAACACGATGCGGCGATCGAGCGGATGGTCCACCGAATCGGCACCGAGCGGTGTGGGCGGAAGATTCTTGCCAGTCTTGGGGTGACGCACCTCGCCCGACTCGCGCACCACGACCACCTGCTCCCGACCAAACAAGCCGAACTCTTCGCTGTTCTTGGTGCCCACGCGTGCAAAGAAAGCCGCGAAGCCATAGTAGTCCGCCTGGCTGATCTTCTCGAACGGATGATGGTGACACTTGGCGCATTCCAAACGCACCCCGAGGAACAATTGCGATGTCGACTCCGTCAAATCCGTCGCGCTGGTATTGATGCGAAAGTAATTGGCTGGGCCATTCGAGTAGATCGAGCCCGTCCCCGTCACCAGTTCGCGCACGAAGCGATCGAAGGTCTTGTTCGCCCGAAACGACTCGCGGATCCAATTGTGCAAGGCCCACATGCCCTGCTCACCCAACGATTTGCTGGTATTGCGAATCAAGTCGGACCACTTCAAGGTCCAATATGCCGAATATTGTTCGTTGTGAATGTCGAGACTCGGGTCGCCCGTTAAGCCCAGCAGGCGATCGATCAACTGCTGCCGTTTGTCGGGTTGCGTCGATTCAAGAAACGCGAGGGTCTGTTCCGCGCTGGGGAGCGTGCCAATCACATCGAGATAGACACGGCGAACGAACGTGGCATCGTCACAGAGCGGCGAGGGTTCGATCCCCAACTCGCGAAACTTTCGCTCGGCCAACTCGTCCACAAA
The DNA here is from genome assembly GCA_041746275.1 of Pirellulaceae bacterium. Taxonomy (GTDB): domain Bacteria; phylum Planctomycetota; class Planctomycetia; order Pirellulales; family Pirellulaceae. Next base: position 969 of record JBGTHH010000557.1, read on the forward strand.
GTTGTTATTCGTCCAACCGGGAAGTTCAACCGATTCGCGATAAGGGATTACGAAGTCGGTGATCTGGGCATGGGACTCGAAACGGACCATGACGGAAGCCTGTCCCTGCCCGATCGCGGTGACCAGTCCCCGAGCGTTCACGCTCAATGCGCCTTCGTCCATCGAATCGAACAATGCCCAAGCCGTGACATCCCGCGAGGTGCCATCACTGTAGGCGGCTTCCACTCGCAGTTGCTGGGTGAGACCTTGTTGGCCAATTCGGCGCGAGGGTGACACGTTCAAGCGAGTGACTTTGGCAGCGTCCCGTTGAGGTCCGGGAGCCTGATGGGCCAACCACGCCTGGAGAATCTGGTAGTCGGCGGAATCGGGCCGCAAACGTAACCCGCCGCCATGGGCAACTTGCGTCGCGGGCTTTTGTAGGAACAGACTCCGTTGGGGCTCCAGCAAGTCGACGCGTCGACCGAAGCGATCTCGGACAATCGCTTCACGATCCGCATCTGGCTCGAAACCGAACACCGACAGTTTGAAGCCGCCTTTGCCATGTTGACTCGCGTGACAGGCTCCCATATTGCAACCGGCCTTCGTCAGGATCGGCATCACTTGACGATCGAAATCGATCGTCCGCTGCTCCTGCACGTCGGCCACCGTCACCGACGCTTCGACGATCGCTTCGCCGACCGATGCACGCAGCACGGCCGTCCCGTTGCCAATGGCCTGCAACCTGCCGAAAGCATCGACTTGAAAGACCTGCTCGTCCGACGAGGCATAGGTCGCCCGCGCGGTGACATCTTCGGCTTGATCCGATTGCGACTCGGCATCCGCAGCGCGGATCGCGATCTGAGCCTGGGCGAAGTTGCCGTGAAGTTGAATCTCCGCGGGTTCGATGTGAAAGTCCGCAGCCGAGGCGGGGAGACTACTCAGCGAAGCACCAATCAAAACGGCGATCTTAATTCCGCATTGAATCGAGGAAAGCGTCCGGGGGTGAAACACTCGCGTTCCCTCCAGGTAGGTTGTGCGTGGTAGGAGGAGTCCGGGGAGACTCCGAGGCAGGGCTGGATGTTTTTAGAGTATGACGAACGACGGCGAATGATGCTAGTGCGCGCGGTGGGACGGGATCCCGAAGTCTACCCCGGAACTTCCTGCGTGAACGCCTCACCGAGCGACCGGACGTTGGCTGGATTCGCCAAGTTGGCACGCCTCCCGCGCTCTCGTTAGAATGCGGCGAGCCGAGATGAACCGCCCAGCGAAATCGTACTTCAAGGACTGTATCGTGAAGCATTGTAGTTATCTTGTCGTCGTTTCAATCTTGATCGTTGGAACGCTTCTGGGACTGCCAGCGGTCGGTGCCGCCGAGCGGACCAAGGTGTTCGTCACTAGTTCCCTGGACGGCAGCTCGCAGCCGAATTACGTGGTCCTGCCGACTGGATTCGATCCACAAGGCCAGCCGATCCCGCTGCTTGTCTCGCTGCACAGTTGGAGCGGTGATCTCGAACAACGCAATCTGCCGCTCGA
>JBGTHH010000558.1:0-5775 GCA_041746275.1 Pirellulaceae bacterium
AACTGGCGGACGGGGCCGAATTACCTGGAGATAAACTATTGGGTTTGATGTCGGCCAGTGTCGAACATGCCCCCAGTTTCTTCGCCTATAACAAGGCCACACGTCGCATTGAGCTGCGACATTCGGCCAAGAGCGATGGCATCGACGCCGAGATTCTCGGTCGTGAACTAGCCCAACTTTCCAACGTTGCCGGCAAGACCACGGAACTTTGGCAGATCGCCTCGGCAAAGACTCCAGGACCCACCGAGAAGCCTGTTAGTAGCTCACTCGTCGGGTCCTGGTCGGCAGCGAAGTCGACGACCGAAGCGTTCGCCTTGCGACTGACCGCCGAGAAGACGTTCAATCTGGTCCACGTCAACGGCACCAAGGTTTCCCGAGCCAAGGGCAACTTCACGCTGACCGACCAAGTGCTGACGCTTAGCGGTGACGATGGGACACGTTTGGTTGGCAAGGTGCTGAATTCGTCCGCGAGCGAATTCAGCTTCCGGCTGGAGAAGGCGGCTGCCGATTCGCCCAGCCTGACCTTCAAACGTGTTCCGTAGTTTGTAACAGAACCAGCTTGGTTCCGCTTCTTAAGTACAGACACGCGCCCAACCGACGGCGGGACACGAACCGCCTCGACTCAAATCACCTTCGACACGAAAAACGGAGACTCCCATGACCAATTCCCTCACCAACTCGCTGATGAATCCCCTGTATTCACTCGTCCTCATCGCGGTGGCCGCCTCGTCGGTCCCACAGACGGCACAAGCCGATGTGGCCACGTATCGCAAGACGCTCAACTCGACAACCTGGGTGCTCGCCAAGAACTCGGACGGCACGTCCAGCGGGACCGGGGTGCTGATCGACTTGGCTCGGAAGCTGGTCGTGACGAATGCCCACGTCGTTGGCGATGCCCGCAGCGTGGTGTTGTTCTTCCCCGAATTGAAGGATGAGAAGCCCATCGTTTCGCGTCAACACTACCTCGATAACGTGCAACGATTGGGCATCCGCGGGCGTGTTTTGGCCGTTGACCGCAAGCGAGACCTAGCCTTGGTCGAATTGAACAAGCTGCCTGAAACGGCCCAGGCCATCGAACTGGCGACCTCCAGCATCGGGCCCGGAGAAACGGTGGAATCCGTGGGAAATCCTGGTTCGACGGAAGCTCTGTGGGTCTATACGTCAGGTACGGTGCGAGCCGTTTATCGCAAGCAATTCCGTACGGGTGCCGGGGAGCACGACTTCATGGTCGTCGAGACCCAATCGCCGATCAACTCGGGTGACAGTGGCGGACCGGTTGTCAACCAGCAAGGTCAGCTCGTGGCTGTTGCCCAAGCCATCGCTCCCAACGCTCGACTGGTCAGCTACTGTGTTGATGTCACCGAACTGCAAACATTCCTGGCGAGCCCCTGGAAAACCGCACCTCTGCCGATTACCGAAGTCCTCAAGGGTGCCGAACTGACGTACACACAACACGCCTCGGGTCACTTTGAAGTCGAGATGGAGGCCGGCGACAAGCAAAAGTTGATGGTTTTCGTCACCAAAGACATCGAATACTACGAGCAAGCGGACGTCCGCAAGGTGTGGGCTCTGGCTCAGATCACCAAAGAGGCCCCGACGTTGGAGACCACGATGAAGCTGTTACAGCAAAGTGCTCGCACCAAGCTGGGGTCCTGGAACGTCGAGCAGACGCCCAACGGCGAGTACTTGATCATCTACAGTGCCAAGTTGGATGCGACGGCGACCCCTGCCACGCTCAAGAGTGCCATGGAATACGTCGCCAAATTGACCGTGGCCATGAAGAAAGAGCTCCTTCCCAAGGAGGAGGCCAAGAGTGCTTCCGCGACGCTCACCGAATGGCTGGCGAAGTAAAGCAACGCTCCATGTGTTCCTCAATCAGTCGCTTCCCTTAACAATCTTGGTGTAGGGTCGCCAATGGCCATGACCAGCTCGTCCATCGAGTCGGTCATGGCCATTTTTCATGGATTCGGAGAGTTTGGCTCGGCCATCGAACGCCACCTGGCGACCTCAGGGGATTTTTCCGTCGCCGAGCTGTAACAGATAGTCGGGCTTGTCGCTTACTGAGGTAGACAAGCCAACCAAAAACAAAGTCAACTCACCATCTGAAAGGGTCTGAATCATGAAACGCCTCGCCAAAAACCTGTTCGTTGCAGCCGCCTCGATGGGCACTCTCTTCGGCAACGTCTTCGAAGTTCAAGCTGGCTGCAATGGCGGAGGATATCGACGCGCCCCATCGCGACCAGTTCACGTCAATTACGCCAGGCCCGTGTATCACCAACCGGCATTCCAACAGCCGGTCTGCCCACCGACTCAGCACGTTCAAACGCAACCCCTGGTCTTTGGCCAACCCCATGGCTCACAACCCGGCTTTCCCGGACAGTTCCCGCAGAACATGCAGAATGCTCCGATGGGTCAGCCCGGGAACCCGGGACAACTGAACTTCGGTCAGCCACAGGGACAGCCTCAGGGGCAATTCACTCAACAGGGTCAGCCTCTTCCCCAAGGACAATTCCCAGGTCAAGGACAACCTCAGTTCCAAGGCCAGACGCAGCCGCAAGGTCAGTTCGCACAACAGGCTCAACCGCAAGGTCAGTTCGCACAACAGGGACAACCCATGACGCAAGGCCAGTTCCAAGGCCAGACACAACCGCAGTTCCAAGGCCAAACGCAGCCGCAGGGACAATTCCCAACGCAAGGACAACCTCAGGGCCAGTTCGCACAACAGGGACAACCACAGGCTCAAGGTCAGTTCCAGGCTCAAGGCCAGCCGCAAGCTCAAGGTCAGCCGCAAGCTCAAGGTCAAGGACAGCCGCAACCGCAAGGCCAGTCGCAAGCTCAAGTGCCGACGCAGGCACCAGCACAGGCTCCGGCTAACTCGGGACTGTCGGCCCAAGAGAACGCCTTGCAAATCCTGGCAACCTTTGGTGTGAGCCTGCAGCAACCGGAAGCCCCGGCCACGCCCGCTCCGGCTCAGATGCCAGAGTATGTCGGTGCGTGGACGGCGACCTTGCCTAACAGTGCCTCCGTACAGCTTGCCTTACAAGCTGATGGCTCGTTCATCTGGACAGCGATCAACAAGGGGACGACGAGTGCCTTTCAGGGAAGCTACTCCATCGCCAACGGAACGCTGACGCTGACTCGCTCGAACGACAATCAGAACTTGACGGGACAGTTCACGATGACGGACAACGGCGGCTTCACTTTCAAGTTGAGTGGTGCCCAGGACGCGGGCTTGAGCTTCGCTCGCAGCTAAGCTCAGGAACAACTCGGTAATCCTCCAGCAGCCACTCGCATCATCAGACCGATGCGGGTGGCTGTTGGCTTGCGCTGACGTCGAGCCGGGCTTTCCGGTTGTGGGTTCATAAGGCTATAGTGGCAGCTACATTGCAACCTACATCCATTTGCGGGAGCCGTCATGGACGCCGTACTCAAAGACCGAGCCGAATCGATTCAGCAGCGTATCGTGAACTTACGAGACAGTCTTTGACTACGATTCCAAGATTGATCGCATCGCCGAAATCGAAGCGAAGATGGGCTCGCCTGGATTCTGGGACCATCAGGAGAAGGCTCAGCAATCTGTCGGCCAACTCAAGTCGCTCAGGTCATTGATTAAGCCCTTGCAGGAAGCAATCGGTGCCGCGGACGATTTGGCCACGCTCCTGGAGCTCGCCGATGAAGACGAAGCATTCGCCGCCGAAGTCGCGGGCGAAGTGGAACGCCTGGAGCAGGTTGTTGAGGCGTTGGAGCTCAAAGCCCTGCTGAGTGGTCCGCATGACGGGGCCGGCGCGATCCTCAGCATCTACGCTCGCGACGGGGGCACCGACGCCAACGATTGGGCCGAGATGCTACTGCGAATGTACGGCCAATGGGCACATCACAACGATTACAGTCTCGAGTTGCTCGACCGCAACGACAATGAAGCGGCCGGGATCAACAGCGCCACCATCGCGATTCGCGGCCCCATGGCCTATGGCTACCTCAAAGGCGAGACCGGCATGCATCGGTTGGTCCGGATCAGTCCCTTTAACTCGGAAGGGAAGCGCCAGACCAGCTTCGCCGCTGTCGATGTCGCCCCGGAAATCGAGGACGATGATGAGATCGAGATTGACGAAGCCGATGTGCGTGTGGACACCTTTCGTGCCAGCGGCGCGGGGGGACAGCACGTCAACAAGACCGACAGTGCCATTCGCTTGACGCATATCCCGACCAATACCGTCGTGCAGTGCCAGGCCGAACGTAGCCAGCATAAGAATCGAGCCACCGCTTGGAAGATGCTCCGTGCCAAAATGGCGCGGCTGGAAGACGAGAAGCGTGAAGCCGAGGAAGATGCGAAATACAAGACCAAGGCCCGTGTGGGCTTCGGTTCGCAGATCCGGAACTATTTCCTCCATCCCGACCAACGCGTGAAAGATGTTCGCACAGGCCACAGCGCGAACAGTTTTCATCAGGTCTTGGAAGGCGATATTCAGGATTTCTTGGAGGCGTATCTTCGTTGGCGCGTCAGCCAGGATGAAGCTTAAGACTTGTGATTGGCCTGCCAGACAAGGACCGACCCTCGCTTTAGATACATGTTGAGAGAAGTTCATGCGCGACCGGCAGCCGGTGTCATTACAATCGCTCGACGGCCACGGAAACGGATTACAACTTCAATTCCGCTGGGTCCATGATCGCTTCAGTCATTCGCTCAGCGTCATCCTGGGTGATCGCATTGTCCCAATACTCGAGTCTATCGAAGGGACGGATGTCGATACCTGGCCGCCCAGCCCTCCGTTACAACAGCTCAGCATCGAGGAACTGCGGCCGTCGGTTCGCGTGGGCCTGCTAGTTGGCATGGCGGGCAAGAGCCATTGGTCCTTGAGCGCCGATCCGATCGATGATCGAGCGGCGTTCACGTTGGACGTGGCTTGTCGCAGTCGTGAAGCCACCACGCATCTGGGCAGCAAATATCAGTTATTGGCCGGTGAGGTCGCATTGCGGGACGAATGTCTCGCCCAAATTGAATTGCCCGAGGCGCGAGTCACCGTGAAATGTGCCACGGGTGCGGGCACTACTTCCTCACTCGGCGGCAACACATCCGCGATCTGGATCATGCCGGAAGACCATCACGCGCCCGGCACAACTCGCTGGCAATATTGCGTCGAGCTTGTCTCGGTGACAGCCCTAAACGCTCGCGATCCACAGTGATTCCAGAGTTAAGTCCGAGTATCCGAGTTACGATGCCGCGGAATGTTTAATAAACGCACTCAGGACGGCGTTGAAGGTCGCGCTGGGGCGCATGGCGTGATCGGCTTTCACCGGATCGGGATGGTAATAGCCTCCAATGTCAACTGGCGGTCCTTGAGCCGCGTTTAACTCGTCGACAATGACAGACTCCCGATCGCTGAGTTGTCTAGCCAGATCGGTGAATTGGTCGCGCAACTCCTGGCTTTTCGTCTGAGACGCCAACGCCTGAGCCCAATAGAGGGCCAAATAGAAGTGGCTGCCGCGGTTGTCCAACTCGCCCACCTTGCGCGACGGTGACTTGTCGTGATCCAGAAACTGACCAATCGCCTGGTTTAGTGTCTCGGCCAGGACAGAGACCTTCTGCTGGCCTGTCTTTTCTCCCAAATCCTCCAAAGAGACGGCCAACGCCAGGAACTCGCCTAGCGAATCCCAACGCAAGTGGCCTTCGGCAAGGAACTGTTGCACATGCTTGGGAGCCGATCCGCCGGCCCCCGTCTCGAACAATCCGCCGCCCGCCAACAACGGCACGATCGAAAGCATCTTCGCGCTAGT
>JBGTHH010000559.1:0-2428 GCA_041746275.1 Pirellulaceae bacterium
AGCCAACTATGTGATCGGCGAAAGCGTGACCGAGCTGCCCGCTGATGCCGTGCTGTCAGCTCCGTTGGTCTTGGTGTTGGACGAGAAACAAGAAGCGGGCGGCGCGGAGTGACCGGTGACGTGCGACTGCATCACGGTTACACTAGGAGCCTCTCTTCATCACTTGTTCAGTAAGGAAACACGCTATGTCCAACGTCAAGATTCGCATTCGCGATAACGGCCCTTTGCTCGTGGAAGGACCGTTTGAATTGTTCGACGCCGACGGAAACGCGATCCCCTTGGCAGCCGACAAGCCCGCCTTCGCCTTGTGTCGTTGCGGCGCATCGGCCAACAAGCCGTTCTGTGACGGTGGCCATAAAGGGGCCGGGTTTGAATCGTGTGTCCGCGCGCCCAGTGAAGTTTAGAAAACGGCTCCGTTACCGGCGTACGTCGTGCCTGCCGGTTAAGGATTAGTCCCGAAATTGATTCCCGATTTAGCGGAACCGCGCAAGCCGTCCGGTCTCAGCAGTTCGTCAAGGCAAAACATCGACAAGTTTTCCCCACGCGTTGACGGTCGCGATGGGAGATAAAGTGTTGGCGGAATGGGGCGGTCGTAACGATCCTACGACCGCCCTTCCCAAGCTCGGAAGTCGTGCTACTTTGGTGACCAGGATTCTTTTCCGAGTGAATAGGAAGTCGCCACATGCAAGACGTGAATCGCACTCTCGACAGCCCCGTCGATCTGCCCACAACTTCGGTCGATGCGCATCTTGATGCCGCTTCCGAACCCTTCGTCGGGCAATGGAATCGGCTTGTCAGCCAAACGAATTGGGAGAAGGGACGGATCATCCTCGCCTGGCGCGAAGCGCTGATCGAGGCTCAGGCTCCGTCGAGCGAATACTCGGACGAAGCGTGGGGGCGTCGCGTCGGCAATGTCACGGGCCAGCACGTGGGTCGCTTACGCCGCGTCTATCAGCGGTTTGGCGAGGTGAGCGAGCAATATGCCGGTCTGTATTGGAGCCACTTCCAGGCCGCCTTGGATTGGACGGATGCCGAGATGTGGTTGGAAGGTGCGGTACAGAATACGTGGTCCGTTTCCCAAATGCGACGCACGCGCTGGGAAACGCTGGGAGCCATCGAAGCCGAGCGACCACGTGACGAAGAGATTGTGACTAGCGAAGTCGACGAGGATGTCACCGCGGAGTTGGACGACCATCCCGCGGATCGCCGCGCGGCCAGCAGCTACGCCGATGTCGACAGCGCGCCATTACCGGAAGGCCCCGACTTTGGCGACGAGGATGGTATGTCTCCAAGTGCCAGGGAAGCAGCCGATCCGGGGGCAGCGATCTACGCAGATGACACCCGCGAGACGATCGAGTTTGTCCGCCCCTTCGAGAACTTGGGCGAGTTGCCTGACGATTTGTCGGAGGCCTTCGACGCCTACAAGTTGGCCATCTTGCGACACAAGACGGACGGCTGGCAACAGATTTCGCGCGACGATGTGCTGGCCAGCTTGGACGCTTTGAAGGAGCTCGCCCTCGCGCCCTCCGCCGAAGATTCACCGTTCTAATGTGCGTTTGAATATCGTGGTAGGCTGGGAGATTTGCCGATTCCAAGCTCGTTCTTGGCTCAACTGGAACAATTGTAGCGATTACGCAATCTAGGCAACGGCATTGCGATTGAAATCCGCTGAGTATTTCTCCGCACATGACGTGACGAGATTGCGAATGGAAGTAGACTGATACGTAAGGTCCACCCGGTGGTGGCAACGTCGACACGTCAGTAGCCCCGGAAATCACAGTCACTGTTACCTCGAGAGAATGAGAAGACTCATGGCACAACTTTTGTTTTATGAAAATGTCGCTCCCGTTTCCCCGCAACGTCATGGCGATCTCAGCATCGACCGCGCCGATTTCAGCTTCGCGGCGAATGTCAATTCCGTCCCGCTGATGGCGGTCGAGATGACGGCTGCGGCCAGCGAGTACACGATTGTCTTCGCGGGCAACGACGAAGCCGTCGCGCCCGTCGTGATCCTCGGTCTCGAGGGCACGAAGAATCAGTACGTTGATGACGACGGCAAGTGGAACGCCGAGTACATCCCGGCCTTCGTGCGGCGTTATCCGTTCGTGTTCTCGCAACAAGACAATACTTACACTTTGTGCGTGGACGAGAGCTGGGCGGGTTGCAATCGTGATGGCAAAGGGGATCGGTTGTTCGATGACAAGGGCGAACGCACCGAGTACCTGAGCCGCATGTTGAAGTTCTTGGAGGAATCGCAGGCCCACTTCATTCGCACCCAGACCTACTGCAAGCATCTCAAGGAGATGAACTTGTTGGAACCGATGAAGGCCGACTTCACGCTGCCAGGCGGTGAGAAGAAGTCGCTGGGAGGATTCATGGCGATTAATCGCGATAAGCTCCGCAACCTCGAGCCGGAGAAACTCGCCGA
>JBGTHH010000560.1:0-4440 GCA_041746275.1 Pirellulaceae bacterium
GGGCACGTTCGCGTAGATAATCACAGGCTCCGTCGGTGAAGATATCGGTCGCGTGGCCAATCGGATCAATGACCTCGTGATTGCGTCGCATGTAGTTCTGGCCATGCCGCTCATGCGTGGTGTAACTGTCCATCATGTCGCCGAGGAAACCGAAAAAATAATCGAAGCCGCGTTCGTTGGGCGTGTTCGGTGATTCCAGCCCCAGATGCCACTTGCCGACGATTGCCGTGTGATAACCCACCTTGTGCAACTCGTCGGCCAGCGTCGGAACGCGCGGATCGAAGTAGCCCCACGAGTTCTCGGCGTGCGTGCGAATTACCCCCGGCACGCCGACGCGATCGGGATAGCGCCCCGAGAGCAGGGCGGCCCGCGACGGCGAGCAGACCGTGCAATTCGCCCGCATGTTCGTAAAGAGCATCCCCTCTTTCGCCAGTCGATCGATGTGAGGCGTTCGCACATCCGAGGCATGATAGGTCGACACATCTCCGTAGCCGTGATCGTCCGTCAAAATGATGACGATGTTCGGTGGCTGGCCAACTCGCGGCGCGGAGGACTGGGCCTGCGCCGCAGTCAGGGTAACGTTGCCAATCACGCACAGCACAAGCGGCAGGAGGGTACGGAGCCTGACCGATTCGCGACGGAACCTCATCGGGACTTCCCTTTCTTTTTTCTCGCCGCAGGTTGCTCGTCGACCGGTCCTGCCAAAGGCGGCGACTCAAAGTAGCGACCGTCTTCGACAAGCCGTGGATCGCCCGTTCGTTGCAACTCCGCGAGCAGACGCCGTTCCAATTCCTCGCGCAGCGCGGCATAAGCTGGCTCGGCCGCCACATTGCGAGTTTGCTGTGGATCGCGTTGGAGGTCGTACAGTTCCTCTCGTGGACGCGGACCATAAACCCACTCGAAGTGTGCCTTCCACTGCGGATCATTTCGAACTCCCACCAACCACGCCTTGGTCGGCCCCGCGTCTTCATCTGGCAACGTCGTTCGAGTTACTTCCGTCAGTTCCTCCACGCTCGGCGGTGAATCGCCGTCGAGTCGATACGGATCGCCTAACGGCCAGCGATCGGGGCGGAAGTTGATGATGAAGAGCGCGTCATGCGTACGAATCGCTCGTTGAGGATAAGGCAGGTATCCGGCACGAGCGATCTCGACATGTCGTTCGCGACCGAAATAGACTGCAGTTCGTTGGGGATCGACTTGCCCAGCAGCGGACGATGTCAGCACGTTGACCAAACTCGTCCCCGTCATCGACTCGGGTGGCGCTAAACCTCCCAGTTCAAGAAACGTCGGAGCCAAATCGGTCAAGCTGATCAAGTCGTCGACCACGCGCCGCCCTTGAGTTCCCGCTCCGCGAATCGCCAGCGGAACACTCGTCCCAAAATCGTACAAATTGCACTTCCCGTGCGGAAAGCCAGGCGCGCCATGATCGCCGCTGACGACGATCAACGTGTTGTCCAGTTTGCCAATCGCTTCGAGTCGTTGGAGCAACACACCGAGCGCCGCATCGAAGGCTTGTACCTCGCCAAAGTAATCGGCCAAGTCTTCGCGAACGACGGGAACATCCGGCAGGTACGGTGGCAACTTGCCTCGCAAGCTGTCAGGATCGATGTTCCACAACTCTTTGCCCGAACCAGCGATCCACTTGCGATGTACGTTGGTAGGGCCGAACCAATAACAGAACGGTTGACCCTCTTGGCGATCGGCTAGGAACGCGTCGAAATTGCCTTGCACTTCGTCATACAGAACTTGCTTGGCCTGTTCGATTGTCTGCCCCGCTTCGATGAACTTAGTGACATTTTGGGAAAACTGATTGAAACGCCCGCCCGCCTTCTCGTAGGCATACCGCCCGGCTCCAAACGGCGCGTCGTTGGGAGTGCCTGGACTCCACACCTTATACGTCTCGCCGATGTGATATCCCGCGTCGCGGAGAAGCAAGGGGTAGGCCGGGATCGTGTCGTCCCACACCGCGCCTCGCAGAATCGCGCCGCGCCCCGTGCGCCAGAAGTGCTGACCGCTTAATAGCGCGCTGCGACACGGAGTGCAACTTGGCGACGACACAAACGCTCGTCGAAACAGCACGCCCTCGTTGGCCACGCGATCGAAGTTCGGAGTTTGCAGCACATCGTTAACCGTTCCGGGTCCATCAATCTTGGCGTAGGCACTCGCATGGCGTCCCCAGTCGTCCGCGAAGGCGAAGAGGATGTTCGGCCGTTTGGCCTCCGCCGCTTCACACGTAATATGCGACACCCCATTCGATAGCAAGCAAAACAACAGTGACAAACCGAGTCGATGCATGGCAATGGCCTTTGGCTTCGAGTGACCGGGGAGGGCGATGACCGAAAGGAGTTTGAAAGTGGACACACCGTCCCGTCAAGCTACGACTTCTTTTGCTTTTTGACCTGCTTCTTGGGCGTCGACTCGGCGGGTTGCGGTTCGTTGGCGAACGGCTGTCGTCCGTAGGCCGTGCGTGGCGGATCGGTCGTGTCGCGTACCTCGGTTCGTAAGCGAGTCAACTCGCGATGCAACTCCGCCACCGTCTCGGCGTAGCGCGGGTCCGTGTAGAAATTCTTCACTTCCAAGGGATCCTGTTCGCGATCGAGCAGTTCCCAATCGTCCACGTCGGGCTTGTAGTAATGCACCAACTTGAAACGATCCGTGATCACGCCGTAGTGCGGTCGCACGCGGTGAGGCACGGGGAACTCGTAGTAGTGATAGTACAGGCTCTTGCGCCAGTCGGCGGGCGTCTCTCCGCGACAGAGCGGCACGAAGCTGCGGCCTTGCATTTCCGCAGGTGCCTCGACGCCGGCGATGTCGAGCATCGTCTGCGCGAAGTCGACCAGCGAGACGATCCTGTCATTTACGCTGCCGGGCTTGGTCACGCCGGGCCAGCGGACCAGCAGCGGGCTGCGGAGCGATTCTTCAAAAATCCAGCGTTTATCAAACCAGCCATGCTCACCCAAGAAGAAACCCTGGTCCGAGCTACAGATCACGATCGTGTTTTCAGCCAGACCTTCTGCCTCGAGGAACCCCAGTAACCGACCAACACTTTCATCCACTGCCTTCACGCAGGCCAGATAGTCGTGCATGTAACGGTTATACCGCCACCGAATCAGTTCCTTGCCGGTCAGCTTCGCCTCGCGGTACGCGGCATTGCGGGGTTCATAGTACGCGTTCCACTCGCGAAGCTGTTCGTCGTTCATGTTCGGTGCCGGACGCAGTTTAGCATCCAAGTCGGTGAATGTCCGATCGAGCCCCATGTCATGATCGCTGATCGCCTTGCTGCGTCCCGCGAAGTCATCGAACAGCGTGTCGGGTTCGGGATACTGCCGATCATTGTCCCAACCCAAGTGTCGCAGGGCCGGTGCCCATTCGCGATGCGGTGCCTTGTGCTGGCTCATCAGCAGGAAGGGCTTGGATTTGTCGCGTCCCTTCAGCCACTCGACCGTCAGGTCCGTAATGATGTCGGTGGTGTAACCGGTATGCTTCACTGGTTCGCCGTTCTTGATCATCGGCGGGTTATAGTAGAGCCCTTGCCCGGGCAGGATGTGCCAGTGGTCGAAGCCCGTGGGATCACTTCCCAAGTGCCACTTGCCAATGATCGCCGTGGCATACCCGGCCTGTTGTAGCAACTTCGGAAAAGTCGTTTGATCTCCATCGAAGCGGCTGGTGCTATTGTTGTAGAAGCCATTCAGGTGCGAGTACTTGCCGGTCAAGATCGTGGCGCGACTGGGCCCGCAGATCGAGTTGGTGACCAGGCAGCGGTCGAAGCGCATCCCCTCGCGGGCGATGCGATCCATATGGGGCGTGTCGAGCAACGCCCGCTTGTCGCCATAGCTACTCACAGCTTGGCAAGTCAGATCATCAGAGAAAATAAACAGGATGTTCGGCGGCTGTGCTTCCGCCGCCACAAGTCCCGGCCCGTGTGCAGCCGAGGAAAGAATCAGCAAAGCTCCCCACACGCTCATCCGACATGTCGTCATCGTGGCACTCTCCTGGTGATTGATTTCAACGTCCTTCGTCGCTTGACTTGACTTGATTGGCTGATCGTTCCCAAAGGAATCATTCAGAACGGTCGACCGTACATCCTTGGGCCACAGTTTATCCTGCCGTGGCAGCCCTGTCACGTGTTTCCGCTCGCTTCACGTCCACGAGTGTGAGCGTCTCGAAAGTAGGTGGGAAATCGACACAGGCCGACCCAGATCGGCACGAACAAGTAACCGGCGGGAAGTCGTACGTCAGGCTTTCCAGCCTGACAGTCAGCCTGGGACCCAGATCGGCGGGAACAAGTAACCGGCGGGAAGTCGGCTGAACACGAGCAGGATCGCCGACACGAGCCCCAAAGCAATTGCGGCGATTCCGGCGGTGCGTTCGGGCCAGATATCGAACAATCCGAACGGTCGCAATCGATGAGCCGCAAAGCCGCTTCGTTCCCAAATGGCC
>JBGTHH010000561.1:0-5838 GCA_041746275.1 Pirellulaceae bacterium
GCGATCAAGCAACAATTCGACGAGTTCAGGGTCCATAAACTGATAGTCGTCAGGAATGTCGAGTACATGCAGCGGAGTGTGGTCGAGCGCGTCGCGCAGTGTACTCGTGATGCGAGCCCGATGGGACGGTTCCATTACGAACACAACATCCGCCCACTTCAGATCGTCTGCTCGCAGTTGGCGCGGCGATCGAGGACTCAGGCCACAGGCGCGAACCGACAGACGGGGATCATCCCGAAATACACGCTCCGCAGTTGGGCTGCGCCATTGATTACGCGAACAGACGAAAAGCGTGTTTATGCGAGCCATCGATCGACTTTGGTCAGGCAACGGTTTGAAGACTCGGTGACTGCGGAGTGTGAACGTCAGGATCGGCTTGGCCACTTGCGAGACCGGTGCCAGTAAAACATCGCCACAAGCGTTAATCCCACGATACCGCCAAAGACGATGCCCTGAGTGAGACCTTGACCGATACCAACAGCGACCGGATCGAAGTTTGGGGAGTCCCCGCTCGAATAAACCGAACGGTAGTAGCCAGGGAAGAACGAACCGAGAGCAGCGCCGATGGACAACCCAATCGCACCGCCCACGAACGCCGATCCGAACACGGCACCCATCGTCCACAGTAACAGGCTGGGCGAAGACGCTGAAGCATCTGTCGCGATTTGCGGCGAGCTGTAGGGATTGTCCACCCTTGAAGTCCATCGTGCGGGGGCTACCGATGAGTCGCAGCTTGATTTTGCCATTCAACATGGCAGGTCCCTCTACACCTTCAACGTCCGTGATTTCGCGGGGCTCCATCGCAAGTGGATTCAGCAAGGCCGTGACCACCTCGGAATTGTGGTGATGCCCGAACAACGTTAATCAGTTGGTAAGAAGATTCGCCAACTCGCGAGCCTGGTGGCGACGTTGACTGCGGAACAAATGGTCAATCGGATGGAGTTTCTGTAGTGATGTGTGGCTAAGGCGTTTCGGCCTCGCGAGACACCAACCGATGTCCGCGCAGTATGAGGCCCAGCTCGCGCAGGTGAGTGACACGCAGTTTCGTCGCGGCGCACAGGAAGCGTGGGAAATGCTGGAGGAGGAACGCGAGCTGTTTGAGGATTACTATCGCAAGGTGAGGCAGGCATTTGAGGAAATGCGTCAGGCCAGTGGAACCAAGTATTGCACGATGTATCGCTCGTTCGACATTCTGGCGGCAAAGCGTAGCCGTCATCCAAATGCAGTCGATGCTTCAGTTCCCGTCAGCTTGAGCCGACTTCAAAGCACCCGTTTTTGCCTTCATTGCCCCATGGGGCTAGCTGGCGATGTCTTTGTTTGCGTCTAGCCAGTCGTGAAGATCGGCGAGAGAGTGAAAGTCGAGTAGGGCCTCGCCCAACATCGCTTGCTGCTCGATTGACAAACGCTGAATCTGTTGCCGAGTGTCTTCGGGTAGTGGCCCGCAGAGCTTGGCAAGCTGCTTCAGTAGGACCGTCGCGCCGCCTTCCGCTTTGCCTTCCACTTTACCTTCCGCGCGGCCTTCCGCTTTAGCGAGTCGTTCCACGGATGTTACGTAGGGCATTTGCAAGCTCTCCTCTAGCTGGTCCAGGTCGTGTTTGAAGCGTTCGCTCAGGTCGTCACGCAAGTGCATCATCCAGTCGATAAGTCGAAACAGTTCTCGGACATCGTCAGCATTATACCCTAGACCGTAGAGATTCCGCACCAGTTGCCATTTGGCTTGATACCGGCCTTCCGGATCGCCAGCCGTGCGCAGGGCCTCGATTTGGGCGCGGGCGATCTGCACGGGCAGCGAGTAATTGTCCCGCCAGTCCGCTCGTAGTCGGTCGATTAGCTTGCAGACAGGAAACCGGGTGAGGCTCTCGAAATCAGCCAACTGGAACTTGTCTTCGTTGGGCAGCCAGCCTTCGCGCAGATCGGCCAACACCGCCAATGTCACAACCCGCTGTTTGAAGATCCAAAACAATCCACTGTTATACAAAGCCAACCGCTCGGCGAAGTCGGCTTCGTAGGACGTTTGGATCTCCAAGTGCAGTAGAACCCACTGCGGTCCCCCGGATCGCAGTTGCACCTGAACCAACATATCCACCGTGCGGTTGCGCTGACCCGTGTGACCAAGAATCTGGCTCAGTTCTTTGTCGGACCAGTGCAGCGGGTATTGCCAATCAATGGTAGTAGCGGCAGCGGGAAAGTAGCTTTCCAGGAGTTCACGAAAGTGAACCCGAAGTGCTTCTTTCCAGGCACCATCGTAGTCACTGTCCTGTACCGGCGGTGGGCGATACGATGACTCGGTCATTCTACTTGTTCTCCTGGTGACGGCGTTGCTGACCCGCGAGACACCAACCGATGTCCGCGTAACATGAGGCTTAGCTCGCGCAGCCGCAACTCGAGCTGCGATCGCCGGTCGAGCGTGTGACTGGTGTCTAGCAAACCGCACTTCTCCTCGCTCCGTGTCAGCCGCGCGAATCGCGCGTGCTGTTCGTGATCTGGGTGCAGAAGCTGCTGCTTGCGGCTTAGGATCGGCGGGTCTTCCCAGCTCGCATAATCGAACAGATCGAGTGCCAACGTGGGGAGCGTCACTTTGACGCGCAATCGCAACGCCGGGTGCGGGTCCTTCTCAAAGTCAGGGTAAGCCAGATAGCTCACCTTGCCGGAAAAGCGATGCAGCTTGACCACGTTGGCTGCGTCGATGTCGCCCACCAGCGCCCGGGCACAGCCTTCGTAAATCCTCAGCAATGGCTCCAGGTGATCGAGCGCGCTGCGATGGAGAATCAGGGCGTTGTCGACCAACTGGCCCACGGTCGCGCGTTGGCAGGCCGCGTCGATGGCCTGGGGATCGCCGGCGCGAAACAGCAACACGTCGGCGCGTCCACAGGCCGTGGAGTACCCGCCGAGAAACGCCTTAATGTCACGCTGAATGGACGGCGGTAATTGCGAAAGTTTGGGCCGCCGACCGAATCGCGACAGGGCGAGATAGACCAACAAGTCCTCCGCGCGCCGCTGGGCGATCTCTTCCCACGGCTGTTCCTCGGTCACGCGGCGGATCAATGCCAAGGCCCGCTTCAACGAGCCAAAGCGTTCGATCACGTGGGACGATGTGGAGAATTCCTCCGGGCCGGGCAGTCGCCCCAGTTGCGTGAGCACCTGCATCATCGGTTCGAGCACATCCTGGTTCTGCTCGAACAGCAGATCGGAAACCCGGCGGCTAGGCACGGCGATCCGGGAGTGATAGCGAGTGGCCAGAAACTGCTGCTTGGCAGCTTCGTCCTTAAAAACATAGAACACACCGGGTGCGGCGGGGATCGCGTCGCTGCCGAGTTCTGTCTCCAAGTACATCCGCAGTTCGTGCTGGTTGAAGTACTTCTGGAACGTGCCGCGTGAGGTCAGCACGCCGTCGGCAAACTCGGCCCGTTCCTTGTTCGGAGCGGCGAACTCGATCTGGGCCGCCACGACCAAGAGCTGCTCGCATAAGGCCCAGGCAGCGCGCAATGCCGCGGATCGTTCTCGAGGCTCCTCGATGACGTTGATCACGTAACCGAGATTGACCACCGTCGCTGGCTGCCGCTTCGCGTCGGGCTGAAAGACCGGGTCCCAACCGTGACAAGGGATCTCCATGTCGGACAGCAACTTCACATCCTGACCGTGCCCACAGCCGTAGTCGAACAGCGTCTTCGATCCGTCGAGCAGTCCATCGCGGAGCAGGCATTTGACGGGCAACGAGAAGCTCGGTCGCCGAATCGCCGTCTTGTGCCGCGCGATGCCGTGGCTGTCCGCTGACATTGCTCGCTCCTGAACTGTCGCGATCGGTTACTCGGTGGTTGTCGATTCGTCCAACCTGGGAACGACGTGCTGCTCCCAGTAACTCTTGCGGCCAATCCGCGAGCGGTCAACTTCGTCCAGCGTCAGCCACATCATGGACCGCCGCTTGCTTTCCGTGACGTCGAAGCCCGCATAGTCATCCGCGACGAACAACCATTTGTGATGATAGATCTCGGGATCGCGCGGATGAGCCCTTCGCCGGAGGTCTCCGCTGGCATCGATGATGACGCTGTTCCCGACTGTGGGTTCCGGTGCCCCATCAAAGTCGTCGCATTGAATAAACGACACGGTGCCGGATCGAGCCTTATACTTCACGACGACGTAGGGAAAATCGACGGGCAGGTTCGCCAGCGCCTGTTGAACCACACTGCCGAGAACATATTCATACTGGCGATGCACATAGATGGCTCCCCCGATTTCCTTTCCCACGCCGTACTTCGACGAACGCCGCAGCAGCAGTCGTGAGGGCGGTTTGGGCATGGGAGTACTAGGCAATGCGACGAAAACATCCCAACGCGATTCCGACTACCGACCGACTTTCGTGGGTTGGTACGGGTGATCGCGTTTCCGTAGCACTTCGGCCTTGACGATCTTGTCGGGGGTCGGCAGCGTGCCGCGTTGGCTCGGATCGCGACGTTGCAGCTTCGCCAAGACGTCGAGTCCCTCGATGACTCGACCGAACACCGTATGGCGACCATCGAGGTGCGACGTGCGTTTGAAGGTCAGAAAGAACTGCGAGCCGCCGGTGTCTCGTCCGGCGTGGGCCATGCTGAGCGTACCACGGAAGTGCTCGCGATGATCTTCGCGATAGCATTCGCAAGCGATGTTATAGCCCGGTCCACCGGTTCCGGTTCCCTTGGGGCAGCCGCCTTGAGCCATGAAGCCGGGCAGCACGCGATGGAACGTCAGGCCATCATAGAATCCCGCTTCGACCAGGCTGACGAAATTGTTAACGGCCAATGGTGCTTCGTTTTCGTACAGTTCGATCACCAAGACACCCTTGGTGGTCTGCAACGCGACGCGCGGCAGGTCATCGGCGGCGGCTTCCCTGACGCGAATCTGTTGCTCGTTGCTCCAAGCGGCCTTGGCTTTGGCGAGGTCTTGCAGACACACTTCGCCGTCCGGTGTCAAAGCACGGGCAGCCTGGGCCTTGGTCAAAGCCTGCTCGGCGGTGGCGAAATCATCGGTGCAGTAGGCCGCCACGCCGACGAAGGCGTCAAGACTGGGTTCCTGGCAGCCATGCTCCAGCAGCAGTCGAGCCAGACTTAAGCCACGTTCATAGTCGTCCTGCCGCACATCATTGCCAACCATGCCGATCAGGCGAGTCGTTACGAGCGGGTCGGTGTTGGGTGCCGCTTGATAGGCGGCGAGGGCCGCCACGCGCAATCGCGATAGGACCTGATTGCCTTGGGCCACAAGCTGGTTGTATTCCGCGACCAGCCGCTCCCGGTCCGCCGGCGACGCCGTACGATAACGCTCGATTGTCTGCTGCAATTGATCGTTGACTTGCGTCCAGGCCGCGTCCACAACATCAAAGGGCTCGGGAGCGGCGTTGTCCGTGACCGTGGGTTCTTGGGCTGTCAGGCCCTGCCACGGCAAGCTGGTGGCGAACAGTCCTAGAGCTAGGGTTGCCGCGAAAATCCGGTGAGCTGATTGTGTCATGGTCGTGTCGTACCTCCATTCCCTGGCTGGTCTCAATCCACCTTGTTCGGAACATACTCATGGTCGCGTTTGCGCAGCACTTCGATCTTCACGATGCTGTCGGCCTGCTTCTTGTCTTTGGCACTGGGATCAATGCGTTGCAGCTTGGAGAGGACCTCGAAGCCTTCGATGACTCGTCCAAAGGCCGTGTGCAATCCGTTCAAGTGCGCGGTCGGCACGAAGGTGATGAAGAACTGCGAGCCACCCGTATCCGGTCCCGCGTGGGCCATGCTGAGCGTGCCGCGGAAGTGTTTGCGATGGTTCTCGTTCTTGGTCTCACAGTAAATGTTATAGCCTGGCCCGCCGCCGCCGGTTCCCTGC
>JBGTHH010000562.1:0-3175 GCA_041746275.1 Pirellulaceae bacterium
GCGACGGCTCGTGGCGAACGGGCCGACGACGAGACTCTGTCGATTGACGGCGGGCAGGCGTTGCTGCTGGCCGCCCGGGCTTCGTATCGCGACGACTTCAACCGCCGAGCTCGTCAGATCACTCCCCAGTTGCTGGCTCAATGCCTGAAGTACATTCGCAACCTGTCGCTAATCGAACGCCGCTTGACGCCGGATTTGTATACGCTGGTGATCGCGTCCAAACAAATCGCCGGCGATCAGTTCGCCTTACACGTCGCCGAAACGGCTCGCGATTATCCGTACCTCGGGGAAGCGGAGGTGGAGTGTCTCGATATGGGGCTGGATCGCGCGCGATTGCCCAGCGGCGAGTTGGTCGACATGATCAGCCGTTTGCCCGGCCCGCCGCTGGAATGGCGTAGTTGCGAATTGCAGAGCCGCCCCGAACGACATGATGTGGAACGGTGGCGCATGCGCTGGAATCCGTATGGGCAATGCAGCTACCCGCCGGAAGATCAACTGATCGAAAACTTCCGCTCCCACGTGTTCGATCGCGCGAAGGAGATCATGGGAGCCGATTTGGTTCACACCGAGAAGTTCACGACCAGCATTAAGGACGGCATCGATATCCGCGATACCTTACGACATTGGTACGACGGCGACATTTATGTGAAGATCTTGCCGCCTAGCCGCGGCAAACTGGATTGCGCGGTCATGCTGTTTGATAGCCCCGCCGACCCGCGGGATTATCCGTGGCGGACCACTTGGTTCGCCGAGCATGAGGATGAATCGACGCTGGCCTTCTTCGCGACCGACTTTCAAAAGGAACTCGTGGGGCCTGGCATTGGCTTGGGAACGTACGGCGGTGCCATGTTCCTGTATCCCCCGCTGCCAATCGTCGACGTGTGGATGGACCCGCGGCTCGACTTCACGGAGACCATGGAGGAACGCTTATTGGCGGCCGCTTGCCTCTACAGCAACTGCCCGGACATCGCCTTGCTTAGCTCGGCCCCTCCCGGTGCGGGCTGGCGACGGTTGGCCAAGCGTTTCAACAAGCGTTGGGTCCATATCCCGTTGGGCCAGTTCGGCGAATCGATGGTGCAGCAATTGCGCATGGTGCATGTGTTGAATGGCAAGCACGTGCGCAGTTACGCGGCCAACTTCATCCGCCGCGCGTAGTGCGTGTCGACATCTCAAGCCAAGATGTCGCGAATCGTTTCGCCGTGGATGTCGGTCAGCCGAAAATCGCGACCTTGATAGCGGTAGGTCAATCGCAGGTGATCGACTCCCAACAGATGTAGCATCGTGGCATGGATGTCGTGGACGGGAGCAAGCTGCTCCACGGCGTTATAACCTAATTCGTCGGTCGCTCCGTATGTCAAGCCGCCGCGAACGCCGCCGCCGCACAGGAACATCGAGAATCCCTTGATGTGATGATCGCGACCGTTCCCTTGGGCCATGGGGGTCCGACCAAACTCGCCGCCAAAGACGATTAGCGTTTCGTCCAACATGCCGCGTTGCTTCAGATCCTGGATCAAGGCCGCCGTTCCCTGATCCACTTCAGCGGCCGTCCGTTCGACACTTTGCTTGATGTTCCCGTGATGATCCCAGCCGCGATGATAAAGCTGAATAAAGCGGACTCCACGTTCGGCCAATCGCCGCGCGAGTAAACAGTTAGCGGCGAAGGTGCCGTCGCCTCCACGAGTGCCGTACATGTCGAAGACGTGCTCGGGCTCGTGCCGCACATCCATCAACTCGGGGACGCTGGTCTGCATCCGGAACGCCAGTTCGTATTGGGAAATACGCGTGGCGATCTCCGGATCATCGACCGCCGCATGGAGACTCCCGTTCAATTGATTGACCGTCGAGATCACATCCCCTTGCTGGTCCCGCTTCACTCCCGGTGGGCTGCCGACGTAGAGGACGGGATCGCCCGTTGAGAAAAACTCGACGCCTTGGAAGCGACTGGGGAGGAAGCCGCTGTGCCATTGCCGCTGGGCGATCGGTTGGGCCTGTCCATGCTTGCCGAGCGAAGTTAGCACGACGAAGCCTGGCAAGCTTTCCGTTTCCGCACCCAAGCCATACATCAACCACGATCCCATAGCGGGCCGCCCCGAGATGGTCGTGCCGGTGTTCATGAAGGTGTGGGCCGGATCGTGATTGATCGCCTCGGTCTTGAGCGAGCGGATAATGCACAACTCGTCGGCCACTTTGCCCAGATGCGGCAGGATCTCGGAGATCTCCTGGCCCGACTCGCCCCATTTGCGAAACGGATGCTGAGGTGCGAAGCAAGTCAGGGTCTTGCCCTGCAATTGCGCGATGGGCTGACCCGCGGTGTACGATTCTGGCATCGGCTGCTCGTGCAACTCGGCCAACTTGGGCTTGTAATCAAACGTCTCCAGGTGCGACATGCCTCCCGCCATGCACAGCCAGATGACTCGCTTCGCCTTGGCCGGAAAATGCAGCGGCTGGACCAGCCCCGAGGCGGATGTCGCTCCCTCCGCCGTCAAGCCACCGGAATTCAATAGCGACGCAAGTGCGGCGGTGCCTAGTCCCGTGAGTGACTGGCCGAGAAACGCACGTCGCGTGTTGCGGACACCAATAAGCTCTTGCAGATGCATATGACGGATCATCCAAAAACGGAGAGAGGCGATTAGTATCTCATCATGGTTTCGTGTAGGTTCAGCAGGACACGCGTCAACGACGTCCACGCCGCGAGTTCAGCGTGTTCGATCGATTCCGGGACGGCCAATTCGCCGACGCTGACCAGTTGCGTGGCCGTCGCCGGATCGGCGCGATACTGTTCAAGATGTTGGTCCAGCAGTTGGCCTAGTACTTGTTGTTCCTCGGCGGTCGGCACACGGCCCAGCACGATGCGGAACGCGTAGGTCAATCGCTCCGGAACGGTTTCGCCACCCTGCTGAATCAAACGACTGGCTAAGCTGCGAGCGGCTTCGACGTACGTGGGATCATTCAGCAATACCAGCGCCTGCAACGGGGTATTCGATCGCGGCCGTTCCACCGTACACTCCTCGCGACTCGGGGCATCAAACGCAAGCAGGCTGGGATGCAGGAACGTGCGTTGCCAATAGGTGTACAGGCCACGCCGATACAAGTTCTCGTCCTTGTCGTGTTGCCAAGTGCGCTTCGGGAAATTCAGATGTTGCCAATAGCCTGCGGGTTGATACGGCTTGACGCT
>JBGTHH010000563.1:0-2763 GCA_041746275.1 Pirellulaceae bacterium
GAATGTATCTCCGATCGCTCTCACTTAATTTCTCTAGGGGAACCAGCGCCTCATTTCCATTCGCCTTGAGCAGCCGCGCCACGCCATCGTGAACCTCCATCAGTTTCGCGGCGACCTGGTGCCTGCCGGTCACATCGGTCCAAAGGCGTATCTCGGGTGCCGCACTTGACGGATCTGATTCCGTCGTTTCCGCGGATATTTGATTTGTCTCGCGCGGCAGATTGTCGATGGGCGCGTGCTCCGGCGGCGCAGGAGTGCTTTCGACAACCGCCGATGCCTCCTGGACGACGGGCGTGGATTCGCCTGCCTCATTTCCAATGGCCACCGAGGACGCGGGTGGCGACGTCTGAGGCTCGCCAAAATTTGCCGAGGCGACGCTCGAGTTCACCGGCAGTGTGTCCGATTGGAGCCACACGACAAGAGCAATGGGAAGCCAAATTGCGCCCACCACAAAGGTGAACAAACCTCCGCCGATTAGCTTCGCGGCGACGCCTTGCACAGGCGGCATGTTGGCCTCATCCAACACGATCACACCGCGAGTTGTCGCCTGGTTGACATAGTAGGCGACAAGTGCATTGCGATGCGCCCGCCGTCCCCCCAGGATCAGGGCAACTCCCAATCCCATGATCAAAGCGCCCCACAGCATGTTTGCCTCCTTTCCAAGCAATCACTTGAAAAATGCGAAATGGAAAAAAGTGACAGGCACCAAATTTTGAGACGGCAGTAATTCTGGGATATTTGTTGATTGTCGTCCGTGGTCTTCTTGGTACGGCCACGCGGTCGTAATGACGCCTCAAGGCCGAGCCAACCAGCGGTTGCCACGACCCAATCTTTGTCGCCATGGTGTTCTCCTCGTTTGACGAGCGTGTTTGTAAGTTGCTACACCAAAGCGGGCAAATCCCCGTCGTGTTCAGGCTACGGCACAAAGCGCCAGTGATTTGACATCCAACAGTACCCACAAACCCACATCGACCGCAGGCGTAGCGATTCTGGCAACACGCGTTCAAATGCCTCGAAATCGTCCGCCTTGTCGAACAGATCATCTCGCTCCACGTTAGTTCAGACGGCATCCACCACGGAGCGTTACGTGCTATCAAAGCGAAATCGGGCGTGCCAGGAAAAAAGGGGGGCTTCCGGGCACCGGGATCCTGGCTGCGCTCGAGACTTTGCCTCCTGTCTACAAAACGGCATCCCATCGTCAAGCTCCGTAACACACAAATGCCGACCAATAAAATGGATGTGCGAAAGGTGTCTTACCGGATGAACCTGGCTTGGACGCGACGCGAGTCGTCACCATGTCGCGGATGTCTCGATACAGAAACTGCGTGTGCGACGGGAGTTCCTCGTCGGACAATTCACGTAGCCACTTCTGCGCGCGCCATAGGGCGGTGCCTTTGCTCGCGCGAGGCTTTCCGTGCTCGTCGATAAGCTCCTGAAAGAATCGCTGGCTGAGCAGCGCCGTGGCCAAGTCGTTGACGCCCCATAAGCTGCCGATGCAGGTTGCCGCGCCGGCGGTCAGCAGCGCCGTGGGCAGCCCCAGTTGATCTCCGGCCAGATCGCGATGGTCGCTCAGCGCCGACTCGCACATCGACAGAAAGGCGAGCCAAACTCCATCGAGTTGCATCCCGCACAGCCGAGCCAGCGATAGATCGGGCCGTGCCACAGTGCGACCGGGTTGGTGGTCGGCCGTGTAGATGCCGGAACCCGACCAGGGATCGAGCACGTCGTACACACCGTGCGTGGCCAGCAGCGTGACGGCGTGACGCGGCAACTCGCTTTCCAATCGCTCGACCGTCGCGGGCGGAAAGTGTTCGTCGCCGGGGCGTCCCAAAGTACAGACGTGGGTGAACCGCTGGGCGACGGCGTCGACCTCTCGTTCCGCCCAGGGCAAAGTACGATCGGGGTCATGGCCAGTTGGATTGCGGACTGCCAGCAAACTCAAGAATCGCGGAACCGCTGGCTGTTGAAGGCAGCGGCGCAGCATCCACAAACTGGGCACATAAGTGATTTGATACAGATCGCAAGCCCACCGCCGCTCGCCGTTTTCTTGCCACCACGCCGCGTGCAGCGGCAAGACGCTCAATCCGGGACCGGGCAACAACACGACGCGCGGCGGGTCGTGCGGATCGAGCGTCGGCCAGAATCCAGCCAGCCACTGGGATAACGGCCGCCACAGTTGTTCGCCCAGCAGGTGCAGAGTGCGGTCGATGGTCTCCAGCCACGCCAGTTCGGCCCGCTGCCGCGCGTCAACCGTTTCACTCGTCCGCCGGTCGTGATAGCTCAGAATCCAGCCCCGCTCGCCGCCCGAGCCGCCGTGCGATCCCAACAAGCCATTGAGCCAATGCCAGTCCAGTTCACGCCATCGCTTTCCCGCAATCCGCCCATCGGGAAGTTCGACGATGGC
This sequence comes from Pirellulaceae bacterium, assembly GCA_041746275.1. GTDB lineage: Bacteria > Planctomycetota > Planctomycetia > Pirellulales > Pirellulaceae. Next base: position 2,405 of record JBGTHH010000563.1, read on the forward strand.
ACACGTTCCCCAGGGAGTGGAAACGATCGTCAGCAGTGCCGACGTGGCAGCGTGGGCGAGCCGCCGCGTATCGTCGGCCGTGAGTTGCTGCGTAGTTTCGCTCGACTCGGTATCGGCTTGCTGGAAGCTCGCGTGCAACGCATTCCCTTGCCGAAAGTATCTCTGGCGTTGGGCTCGCAATGACGAGAGCTGTTCATTCAACCGCTGCCGGGTTGACTCGTCGTGCTCTAGGGCCAAACGCCGTTCGATCGCTTCGAGTCGCTGGTCGCAATCGCGCAGCTTCCGCCATACCTCGTGAAGAGTTTCCTGATCCGCCGCGGAAATACCCGCCGGAAGTCGATCGGACTGCGACACCAGAT
>JBGTHH010000564.1:0-5658 GCA_041746275.1 Pirellulaceae bacterium
CCGGCTCAACGTGCTTTAACAGATCGGCGGCTTGTCGTGGAGGCAGATGCGCCACGACGATCGCCACGACCTGCGGATTCTCGTGTTGGAGTTGCTTGGCCACGGATCGGGGTGACGCCTCCCGAAGGAACTGAAATGGCACCTCTTCGATGGCTGGCTCGCTGTCGTGATACGCATCCTCAGAGCCTTTCCGAAAAGGGGACTGACCCTTTAAAGACGAGTCGATTTCGCTGGTTTTTTTGTCTCGCCGGAGTGGGTCTGACCCCTTTTCGGACACAGGGGGCGCGGCGGCCAGTTTATGGGCGAGCGAAGCGGCCAGTTCGACGCCGTCGTCGTTCGGATCGCGGCGATCCCGATGGTCGGCACTGCCCAGAAACTCTTGGAGTATGCGTTCCTGTTCGTCGGCGGGAATCTCGTCCAGTTCCATCGCCACGCGACGCACGCGCGCGGCCTGGTCCTCCGACATCCGTTCGAGCAGCGCGTCGGCCACGCGGTGGTCGAGTGTCGAAATCAGAATCGCGGCCTTGCGGATCGGGTCCGCCTGATCGTCAAAGTCGTTTGGCATAATCAATGGCATCACGCTGCGTCGCTAATCCAATTCTGTAACACACTAGCCGCAGCGTCTGGATCGTCGCGCACCAGTTCCGTAAGCTCGTCTTTTAGGCTACGCCCCGACGACTGAAATCGCCCGCGTAGCGAATTGCTGAGCGTATTGAGGTCTTCGTCGCCAATCTCCTCTTCGCGCGGCGCTGACTCGGCGAATCGTCGCACCGCTTGCTCGTCGGTGGCACCTAGAGGCAACTCGGACTTCTGCGACGCTTGCAACATGCCACGCATGAAGTACATACCCAGCAGCGCCACGGCCAACATCGCCAGCGTCTGCCAATTAGCGGATAGCCAAGACCACACGATGAACGTGAAGCCGGGCGGCGTGGGTTCGGGCAGTGGAATGTCCACATAGGGGATCACCGTCACGCGCGGGAACGTGTCGACACCCGGCGGCGCTTTGGGGATCAACGGCACCACGGCCGCTTCAATATCAGTGACCACTTGGACCTCGATGGCTTGTAGATCCGCAGCGGTCGGTTCCTTGGGCGCTTCCCCGACGGGAGTTGGATTCTGTTCGAGCCACACGCGTTTGAAGTAGCTCCTGGGGATGCCCACCGAAGCCGTCACCACATCGGGGACCAATCCGGGTTTGCGCAAAACGTTGTGGGTGATTCCCGCGGCGTTCTCCATTTCCTCGATCGATTCCGTGAGGGTGTTCTCGGTCTCGGGCGATTGGCTCACGGCCACCGAGCGATTACCGACACCATTGGGCTCGGTGCCCGGGCGGCCGCCGCCGGTCGTGCTGCTCATGCGACTATCCTTGCTGATGTTCTTGCCGCGCAGCAACGTCGGCTTTTCGTCGTACTTGATTTGTGTCGTCTGATCCTCGAGCGTTTGGCTCAACGCGACGTAGACCGTCACCTTGGCATCGGGATAAGTCGACAGCCGGTCCACGATCTTGGCGGTGAACTCTTGCTCGTAACGACGCTGTGTGTCGGCATGGACATTCTGTTCCGCCGACAGGGCTCCATCCTTGGGAGGTCCGGCATACGATTGGCGTCCATTATTGTCGGCGATCACGACATTCGATCGATCGATACCTCCGCCAAACGCCACCACATCGCGGATCATGCGTACCAGATTGGCATCCAGTCCTTGGTTGCCAGCAGCCTTCACGGTCACAGCGGCTCGACGTTGTGGACGCGGGGGAAATCCATCCGACATAGCCTCTTCGATCAACACGGACGCCGATTCAATTCCGGCGAATTCGCGAATCGTGAAGGCCAGATCGTGTTGCAATGCCTGTCGAATTCTCACCTCGCCCATCTTGCGATTCTCGAACGGGCTTTGTTCGGCGAACATCTTTTCCCAGGCCGAACCCGAGTCTTGCGGCAAGGCATTATTTTCGACCAAGGCCGCGATGTAGGTGTGTCGTTTACCTCGTGGCACTCGCAACCGATTGCCTTCGACTTCCCAACCATTCAGCTCCGCCGTGGACAGCGCGCCGGTCATGCGCGCCAATTCCTCGTTGGTGAGCGGTCGAGCTCCGAAGAGATACTCATCGGCCCGCTCGGTCTGCTGTTTGAACAGGAACATCAAGCTGATCGCAATGACAGCCACGAGCAACCCGGTTGTCAGCCGCGCTGCGGGCGTCAGCGAAGCGAACAGCTCCGAGACCTGACCATAAGCTTTATTCAAGAAGTCCATCCATGAACTCCGAGTTGTGTGGAAACGAGGGATGTGCTCCCTCCGTGGACAATCGTTCGACTTGTGAAATCATTGTCCCTACGTAGGGACAAGCCTTGTTCAACGGGCCACTAAATTCGAATCTCCTTGATCTCTTGATAAGCTTGCACCAGCTTGTTTCTGATTTGCATCATCATTCGAAACGACAGATCCGCCTTTTGCACGGCGGTCAGCACTTCGGCCGCGTTAATGTCTTCGCCCGTTGCGAACTGCTCGACCGCATGATCGGCCTCCTGCTGCATGGAGTTCACGTGGTCCAAAGCGTCCAGCAGGAACTCCTTGAATGACGGAGAAGCCGGAGAAGTTGGCTGGGGCGAACCGAGTGAGCCGACGCCCTCGAAACCCTCGATGCCCTTGAGGCTCTTGAGGCTCTCCAGTCCTCGCAACAGCGAGGGCGAGATATTCGCGCCACTTGATACGCCGCTTATGGGAGTCATGGGATGGTTCCGTGCTGGTGTCGATTTCCCGCAGGTTGGTCTCTACTCTACTTAGCCGATGATCCGCAATGTCTGTTGGCCGAGATTCTTGGTGACTTCCATCACCCCGATATTGGCCTCATAGGCCCGCGAGGCTTCCAACGCATCCACGAATTCGCGCGTCATGTTGATATTCGGATAGGCCACGTAGCCCTTCCGCGGTCCTTCCTGGATGGCCATCGGATGACCGGGTTGATACTTGTAATTGGGCTCGACGGTCTCTGTTTCGACCGAGGCGACTTTCACGCCGATCGCGCCGCTGCTCATCTTCAGGTTCTCATCTTCCTGAAAGACGACAAAGCGCGCCTGATAAGGCTCGACTTCGCCGTTCTCGTTGCGCGTGGTGGACATGTTGGCCACATTGCTAGCGATCGCATTCAGTCGCGTGCGCTGTGCGACCAGGGCGCTCGTGCTGATGTCCATTGCCGAAATCATGGGAAACTCCTTATTTAGATGCGTTCGCTGATGGCCGTTTGCAACATACGAAACTGCGCGCTCATAATCGTGATGGCCATGTTGTGCATGTACTGGTTCTTGGAAACTTCGAGCACTTGCTGTTCCATCCCAACATCGCTGCCATCGTGATACAGAATGCTCTTTGTGGCCTCATGCACTTGCCGCAAGGCTTCGTCCCGCTGCCGACTGATGCCTCCCAGGGTCGTGTTCGAACCCGTTTCGCGGCTAGCATCCAACGCGTCGCGCAACCGTTCTTGAAAGGTGCCCACGGAAAGATCACGCACGCGATAACCCGGTGTATCCATGTTCGCCACATTTCCCACCAGCACCTCATGACGAGCTTGGGCGAAGCCGATCACCTCCTGCAGGATGGGAATTGTCGTGGAATCTATTAGGCTCATTGCTTACACCATTCCGCTCACGATGGTTCTCGCGTGTTAGGCCACTCGTCCAAAACTCTTTGTGCGCGGCGCATAACCGTAGCTCCGCATCTTGTTGGTCAAAGTCCGCACACCGATGCCCAGCGCATGTGCGGTTTGTGCGCGATGGCCTTGGTAGTGCTCCAACGTCGCTTCGATCAATCGCCGTTCCATCACGGCCAAGTTCGTGCCGACGCGGAAGCTTGTTCCATCATCACGCTCGTCATCGTGGAGATCATCCGCGTGGGAACATTGCATCAACCACGGACGCAATTCATCGGCACTGATCGACGATCCAGAATTGAGCACGCTGGCGCGGGTAATCAAGTTCTCGACTTCGCGCACGTTCCCCGGCCAGGTGTACTCCTCCAGCAACTCACGAGCCGCAGGCGTCAGTTCGCAGGGCGGCTTACCCAACCGCGCGGCGGCGCGCACGAGAAAGTGTTCCACTAATTCCCAGATATCATCGCGCCGTTCGCGCAAGGGCGGGACTTGTAGCGGTACGACCGCCAGTCGAAAGTACAAATCCTCCCGGAAATCACCGTCGCGAACGGTCGCATGCAGGTCGCGATTGCTGGTCGCTAACACGCGGACGTCGATGAATTGCGTATCACTCGACCCGACCCGCTCAAACGACTTCTCTTGCAATACGCGCAGCAGCTTGGCCTGTAACGGCAAGCTGATCTCGGTCACTTCGTCCAACAGGATGGTCCCGCCATCGGCCAATTCGAAGCGGCCCACGCGCGGCGCGTCGGCATTGGTAAACGCCCCGCGTTCATGGCCGAACAGTTCGCTCTCCAACAACTGAGGGGAGAGCGCGGGACAATTCAAACTGACCAGGGGACCGTGTGCCCGTTGACTCGCCGCGTGAATCGCCCGCGCGACCAGTTCCTTGCCGACGCCACTTTCTCCTGTGATCAAGACCGTTTCCGAAGTGGGCGCTACTTGGGCGATGCGTTGGCGAAGTTCCTGCATGACTCGACTGGAACCGACCATCGCGCCGCATTGATCGCCCGGAGTCGGCACGATCGAACGGCGTTCGGCCCCGTGCCGCAATGCCCGTGCAACGAGATCCTCAAGTTGATCCGCGTTGAAAGGTTTTTCGATGTAATCGAACGCGCCATGACGCATGGCATCAACGGCGGTGGAAACCGAAGCGTGGGCCGTAACCATGACCACTTGGGCATCGTCCAGTCGTTGTGAGAGCTGTTGAATGAATTCGAGTCCCGTCATGCCCGGCATGCGCAGATCGGTAATGATGACATCGAAGGAAGCGGCATCCAGCTTGCGCAGAGCTTCGGCACCACTCGAACAACAATGGACCTGATGTCCCGCGCATTCCAGGATATCCGCCATCGATTCGCGCGCTCGCGCGTGATCATCCACGACTAAGACTCGTCCCGTCGTCGACTGTGCGGCCAAGGCCGTCATGCTGCCATCTCCATGTTGCGGAAGGGAAGGAAGATCGTGAATGCGGCACCGCCCTCGGGACAGTTCGTGGCCCACACGCGTCCTTCGTGGGCTTCCGCAATGCGTTGGACAATCGCTAACCCCAAGCCGGTCCCGTCATTTTTGGTCGTGAAAAAGGGCTCGAAGATCCGGGCTCGTTCATCACCCAATCCCGGTCCACTATCGCCGACCTCGATTTCCAGACCCTGCTGGCTTGCGCAGCAGGTGACCGCCAATTCCCCGCCCTCGGTCATGACATCGATCGCGTTGAGCACCAAGTTCAGCAGCGCGCGTCGTAGCATGTCGCGATCGGCGAAAGCCGTTAGATGGGCTGGCACATCCAGAGTGATCTCGACGTGTTGCGCCGATAGTTGGGGTGCGAGCGAATCGCAAACTTCCTCGATCAACTTGCCGATCAAGAACAAGCGGTACTGAGGTGTGCGATCCGAGGTGAAGCTAAGAAGGTCGTTCACCGTGGTCTCCAGTGCTGAAAAGCCGGCTTCCATTTTGTCCATGATGGCCAGTCCACCAGGATCGTCGTGAATTCTTCGTCGCAGGAGGCT
>JBGTHH010000565.1:0-6569 GCA_041746275.1 Pirellulaceae bacterium
CAACAGCCCACGCCTGGGCAACTGGACGAACTCCGATTCGCTTGGTCGGTCGTGCGGCATGTGAAGTCAAACGCCATCGTCGTGTCGCGCGACCAAGCGGTGTGCGGCGTCGGAGCGGGACAGATGAGTCGCGTGGATTCGGTCGAGATCGCGATCCACAAGGCGGGCGATCGCATTCAAGGTTCGGTCTTGGCCTCGGACGCCTTCTTTCCATTCCCCGATTCGATTCACCGGGCGGCCGAGGCGGGCATTGCCGCGATCATCCAGCCCGGTGGCTCGAAAAACGATGACGACGTCATCGCGGCCTGCGACGAAGTGGGCTTGCCCATGCTGTTTACAGGTCGCCGGCATTTCAAACACTGATCGACGGTTGCGGAGAAACGGCAGCGTGTCCACGATTCTCGACAAGATTGTTGCCACCAAGCAGCAGGAATTGCTCCGCATCAAGGAGGTTCGTCCCGCCCGCGAGCTGCGCGCCGCGCTGGATCAGGCTCCGCCCACACGGAACTTCTTTCAAGCGTTGGCGGCAGGTGGACCGATCAAGCTGATCGCGGAAATCAAACGGGCCAGTCCTTCGAAAGGGATACTACGCCCGGATTTTCATCCCGTCGATATCGCGCGGGAGTACGCCGCCCACGGTGCCGCCTGCATCAGCGTGCTAACCGACGAGACGTACTTTCAAGGCCAGCTCGACGATCTGCGCCAGGTGCGTGCGGCCGTGGACTTACCCGTGCTGCGCAAGGACTTTATTCTCGACTCGTATCAATTGCTCGAAGCGAGGGTCGCCGGGGCAGACGCGGTCCTGCTGATCGCCGAATGCCTGGACGATTGCCAACTACGCAAGCTATTTAACGAAGCGGTCGAGCTCGGTCTGACGCCGTTGGTCGAGCTGTACGAGCCCGTCAACTTGCCACGGGTGCTCGATGCCGGAGCGACACTGATCGGTGTCAACAATCGTGACTTGCGGACGTTTGAAGTCGATCTCGACCACACGATCCGCTTGCGTGAACGGGTGCCGGACGAGTGTGTCTTGGTCGGGGAAAGTGGCATCCGAGGGCGAGCGGATGCTGTACGACTGGAGCAAGCGGGAGTCGATGCGATGTTGGTGGGCGAATACTTCATGGTTCAACCGGATATCGGAGCGGCTGTCCGCTCGCTCTTAGGACGGTCTTAGGAATAAGCCGCGCGGCCGCGCCAATCGTGACGGAAACGAACGCGACTGCAGGCACTTTGCCAAGCATCTGCGAGGCGACTCGACATCCGGCTAACGTAGAGTTGCGGAGACCGTCGATCACGATAAGGTTCACGGCATGTGAGGAGCACGCGAGATGGCCAAAACGACGATGATGGAAAAGGTGTCAATCATCACCAGCGCGATTCGGACGCTGCTGATGACGGTCATGCTGGGGGCGCTCGGTTATGGTGGCTGGTACGGCTACACCACCTATAACGCCACAGAAATCGAGGCTCAGCGCGCCACTGAGGCTTTAGTCTCGATTCAACGCGACCTTGCTCAGGCTCACAGCGAGTTGGAATCGAAGAACATCGCCCTCGAAGTCAAAGAACAAGAGATCGGCGTGTTGCACGAGGAAGTTGCCCTACGACAACTCGAAATCGATCGCCTGGATACGGCCATGCGTCTGCTGAAAGTCGATCATCGCATGGCGTTGATCCGGGTCGCCGACCAGCAGACCGATGAGGCCACGAACATGCTGGTCACCCAGATCGACTTCCTGGAGATCAACGAAAGTGGCACTCCGATCGGGGAGCCACGACGTTTCGAGATCAAGGGAGACGTGCTGTATATCGATAGCTGGGTCGTGAAGTTTGAAGACAAGTACATCGAGGAAGCGGATATCGATCGCGCCACATCGTTGGTGCTGTTTCGACGCATCTTTGGCGAGATGCAAGAGCCTCGGGAAGGCTTTGTGCTGGACGAGGTTGGGGCGCGGCCCGTGGCTTACAGCAGCGGTGACGAAATGTCCGAATTTGAGGGAAAGATCTGGAGTGACTTTTGGGACGTCGCCAATAGCGAATCCAAGCAACGCGAAATGGGGATTCGCGCGATCCATGGCGAAGCCCCTTCCATCAAGGCGAAGAAAGGGAAGGTCTATCGCGTGGACTTGCGTGCTTCCGGGGGCCTTTCGATCAGTTCGGCGGACGACATCACCTTCCCCGGCCCACCTCCCGCGTAACGACATTCAATGCGTCGCTGCCTACAATCCGCATTTCTCTTCAAGGCGGATCGCTGGCTGAAGTTGGAGTTCAGCCTTTAGGCTGCCAATTACCGGCTAAAGCCGGAACTCCAACCCGAAGACTTAGTGTTGACAGAGCATTAGCTCATTAACTATTGCTGGCCTACGACTACGGCCTGCCAAACTCTCACGTTTTGTTGCTCTGCACACGAGTTCTCCCCGTGAACTATGTTTGCTTGTACGGCTGCGCCGGTTGTGCTTTTGATGCGTCGACTTGAGGAGTGACTCGCATGGTGGATCAAATCGAGACCGGGGTCGGCGAGCGGCCACAAACAACTCGCTGGTTGGATTGCGCCGTGCTCGCCGTGACCTTGCTAACATGTGCCATCGCCGTCGCTCCCAACGGCCCCGATCCGGATTTGTGGGGGCACGTCCAGTATGGACGCGATTGGCTGGAAAAAGGATTTCACACCACGTCAAGCTACGCCTATACCGCGGAAGGCTATCGCTGGGTGAATCACGAGAACTTGGCGGAACTGGCCGTGGCCAGTGGCATGGATACGCTGGGCCCGAGCGGCATGTTGATCGTGAAGTGCCTGCTGGGAGTGGGCGTGATTGGTTTGATCATGTGGCAAGCCTTCGCCCACAAACTGAGCTTGTTCACAATCTGTGCGACGTCCCTGTTGGTCGCCATCAACCTGTCTTACTTCTGGCCGATGCGTCCGCAGTTGCTGACGTGGATTTGTTACACCCTGTTGTTGGCCCTGCTGACGTGGTGCTTTCGCGGTTGGGAGGGGCACTGCTGGTTCCGGTGGCTCGATCCTCAGCGTGATGCGAACGAACCGAACGTGCCTGACTACTCCAGTCGTCGACTCAAGTTCTTGTGGTTGGCTCCCGTGATCTTCTGGGTGTGGGCCAATTCGCACGGTGGTTTCGCCGCCGGGTTATGTATCTTCCTGGCTTACATGGTGCTCCGCTCGGTGGAAGCGTATGTCTGTTTTGGTCGCGAGTCGTATGGCTTATTGCGCCGATTCGCGATGATGATGATCGCATCCGTTCTGGCGACATTGATCAATCCGTATGGACCGGGATTGCCCTTGTGGATGATCGGATCATTGGGTCGGCCACGCCCAGAGATCTTGGAGTGGCGGGCTCCCGAGATGTTTTCGACGCTCATGCTGCCGCTATGGTTGATCATGTTCAGTTGGTTCGCGGTGTTGCTGCTGACGCGGCGGTCCCGCGATATCACGCACTTGGTCATCATGGGGCTGACGTTGTGGCAGTCGCTCGAACATGTGCGGCACATCCCCTTCTTCGCCTTGCCCTTTGGGTTTTGGATGGGCATACACGTCGAATCCGTACTACGTCGGTTCCGCATCGTTCGCGACGACTCGCAAGTGGAGTCCGAGCCCAATCGGTCGCCGAACCGCACGATGCAATGGACCTTCGGCTCGCTGTTCGCCATTGCGTTGGTCGTTCTAGGCTTTCGCCTGTCGACACGGTTAACCGAGCTGCCGGTCGAACGCAAGGATTATCCGGTGTCGGCTTTTCAGTACATCGCGGATCAGGATCTCCAAGGCCGCTTGGTCGTGACATTCAACTGGGCGCAGTATGCCATCGCGGCCTTCGGTGCCAACGAGAGCACCGATCCAGGAATGAGGGTTAGCTTCGACGGTCGCTTCCGCACTTGCTATCCCCAAGAGATCATCGACATGAACTTCGATTTCGTCTTGGGTAAGTTGGAGCCGCGGTATCGCAGTCCGGCGTCGCCGCCCTTCGACGACGAACGGGTGTTGGAGTATGGTGATCCGGAGTTGGTGCTAATTAGTCGCGAACAACCTCACTCCGTGAACGTCATGTTCCGCAACCACGATCGCTGGACCTTGCTGTATCAGGATCGCACAGCACAGCTCTGGGGTTTGGCGAAGAAGTACGATGATCCCCATAGCGCTGACTATCTCGCTCCCACGCGGCGACGGATCACGGACGAGGAGCAGACGGGGACGGTTCCGTGGCCCGCACTACCCGCACGTCCCGCCGAACGCGTACAGCTTGCGCAAGGCAATTCCTAAAGGTTCGATAAGCCGCGAAGAGGACGGAATCTTTCCTTGTCGGGTAAGTTGCGTGCTATGTTTCTAGGGAGCGGATTGTTCAGGCAGCTACCTAGAGGTCAACACACGATGAACGCGATGTTGAATGATGCTCCCGTCCGCCAGTCGTTCCGGCCCTACTACGGCCCACGAGCAGTCACCACTCCTCCGCCCCTCTCCGACGCGGCTCAACGAGTCGAGATGAAGCTGGCGGAACTCGAATCGCTGTGGGATTTGCTCGAGGTCGACGACGCTCCACCCGAGCCCGAAAAGCTGCCCGAGGATTTAGTTGTCTCGGTGGTCATACCGGTCTACAACGAAAAACGCACCGTGTTCGACGTGATTGCCCGAGTCAAAGCGTTGCCGTTCGCGACGGAAATCATTGTGGTGGACGATGGCAGCACCGACGGCACACGCGGCTGGCTCGAAACGATTCGCGGCGCTTCCGGGCTGAAGCTGATTCTCAAGGATCAGAACGAAGGCAAGGGAGCGGCTCTGCGTTCGGGATTCGAGGTCGCGACGGGACAGATCGTCGTGGTTCAAGACGCGGACTTGGAGTACGATCCGCGTGACATCGAGCAACTCATTCGCCCCATTGCCACCGACGCGGCGGATGTCGTCTACGGATCGCGTTATTTCTATCGACGTTGTCGCGACACTTCGTTCTTTCACCGTCTGATCAATCGCGCATTAACGACCGCCTCGAATCTGTCGACGGGCTGGCGATTGACCGATATGGAAACGTGCCACAAGGCGTTCCGCACCAGCGTGATTCGTGACCTGCCGCTGACGCAGAGTCGGTTCGGCTTTGAACCTGAAGTCACGGCGAAGCTCGCGCGGCGCAAAGTTCGCGTGCAGGAGACGCCCAGCAGCTACGCCCCGCGGAGCTATGCCGAAGGCAAGAAGATTGGCTGGCGTGATGCAATCAGCGCGGTCTATTGCATTCTGCGATACGGGTGGTCGGACTGAGCAACGAAGCCGTGCGAATTCACGGTGCGTCGTGTTCCAGCACTTCGTCGCCGCGCCCCGTACGTTAGGCTTTCAGCCTGACTTTTCCAAATCACGGTGCATCGTGTTCCAGCACTTCGTCGCCGCTGATGAAGCCATCGCCATTGGTATCGAGCTGGAGAAACTGCTCTCGCGTTCCCAGGAATTCGCGCGGACTGATTTCTCCATCGCGGTTGGCATCCATCCCGACAAACCAGCGTGGGAGCTGGTCTTCCATATACCTTGAGCCTCGTTGTGGCGGGACAAACAACTCATTGTCTTGCCGAGCATCACCCCGGACAAAGCCCACGACGATCGCGCCGGGAATCTCGGTCGATTGGACTAGCTGATCGTGATTGCGATCCAAGGCTTGTAAGACTTCGGTGGCCGAATGGATTTCGCGCGACGTAAGACGACCATCCCCGTCTCGATCCAGCGCGGCGAACAGAGCATCCTCCTGATCGGCCACTCGCGCGCGTATCTGAGTACGGAATATGGCTGGTCGTTGTACGTCCTGAGCCAGCGTGGGGTCCTCGTGGACAAAGAACTCAACTCGAGCGTCGGGCAGTTCCAGCGTGAGACTCGATGGAGTCTGCCGCATCCCAGCCACGATCGAGGCCAGCGATGGACAGGACGACACCAGTCGCAAACGAGGACGGGTCATCGGTTCGTTGGGCTCGGATGTTGTCTCTGCCGGATTGAAGAATGCGATTTCCAAAGTCAGGTGAGGCGACACATGAACCAATTCGCGATATTCCTTAGGGTCGATCCGCCCATTCGCGTTCTTGTCGAGCGACTGCACCAGCTCGGCGGTGAGCGGTATATCGTCGGGCCCCACGCGGTCGCCGTAGGCATACGTCTCCTGCAACGCATAGGCCACGTACTCCCATCGCGTCCGTTCGTCGAGCAGGATTGCGGTGTCGGGAGCATTGACTCGCCGTAGATTCGACATCTGAGGTGGGAGTGGAATTTCCGTGTCACGAAAATCGGCGAGGTCCAGGATCTCGTCATCATCCGCGTCGCGATCCAACAGTCGTCGCGCGGCGGCCGCCATCTCGTCGGCTGAGAGGACTCCATCGTGGTCCGCGTCGAGCAAACGTCGCACGAGCGATCGCGTGCGGTTATCGCCACGATGCAGATTCGAACTGCGAAGCGCAAAGGGACGCGCGTCACCCACGTTGCGTGTCAGGAAGCGAGGCAACTCGTCGCGATCCACCAATCCATTGCGATTGAGATCGTAGAGGTCGATCAGGCGTTGCTGGTCCTCGGCACTGTCGGCCGTAAGATTCCCTAACAT
>JBGTHH010000566.1:0-3566 GCA_041746275.1 Pirellulaceae bacterium
GGCGACCCGCGCATTACGGGTGCCAAGCTGCCGTTATTTGTTGTAATCGACAAGCAAGGGCAAGTCATTCACTACCACGTGGGCACCTATGAGGTCAATCGCGACCGAGGTCTGGAAGAGTTGGATCAGGTGGTAAAGCAGGCGCTGTCCAAGTAAGCCCCGTGATGAAGTACAAGCAGAAGTCGAGTGGGCTCGGCTCACAAGAGAATTACTCGTCTTCCTCGTCGTGGACCTTGGACTTGGACATGATCTCTTGTTGGATATTGCCAGGCATAACATCGTAGTGCGCGAAGTCCATACTGTAGCTTCCTTGGCCGCCGGTCATGCTCGACAACGTCCGCGCGTAATTCATCACTTCACGTAGCGGTGCCTCGACGTTGACGGTCTGCATGCCGCCGCCCGCTGCGTCCGCCCCTTGCACTCGCCCGCCGCGTGCGGACATGTCGCTATAGACGTCGCCGACGTTGGCTTCGGGAACAGTGATCGCCAGCTTGACGATGGGTTCCAGCAAACACGGACGAGCCTGCTCGAAAACCTGCCGGAACGCCATGCGGGCCGCGGTTTTGAACGCCGCTTCCGAGCTGTCGACGGGATGATGCTTGCCGAAATGGACTTCGATGCTCAAGTCCTGCACCATGTAGCCCGCGACAACTCCACCGTCCAGTCGTTCCTTGAACCCCTTCTCGATGGCCGGCAGGAAGTTGCCGGGAATGACGCCACCGACGACCGAATCGATCCACAGGAAGTTGTGCTTATCGTCGTAGTGATACTCTTTCATGCTCGGGAAATTCTTCTTCGAGCAATACTCGTCGAGGTCCGTGCCACGGGGCAGCGGCCTCATGCGGATGTGGACTTCACCAAACTGTCCCCGCCCTCCCGATTGCTTCTTGTGTCGGTAGCTCCCTTCCGCAGGCGACTGAATCGTTTCGCGAAACGCGATCTTGGGCTCGCGCGTGTCGATCTCCAGCTTGTCACGCCGCGCGAGTCGCTGCCGAATCACGGTGAGATGCAGCTCGCTCATGCCGGTAATGACCAGCTCCTTGGTGTGCGGATTGAGTTCGGCTTTGAATGTGGGATCCTCTTCCACGACTTTATGCAGCGCCCCGGAAAGTTTCGTTTCGTCGCCCCGAGCCTTGGGCGTGACGGCCAATCCGACCATGGGGGTTGGGAAGTGGATGGGGGACAGGATGTAGTCGCCTAACATGCTGCCCGTGTGCAGGTCTTCCATCTTGGTCACCGCCACGATATCGCCGGGCCCCGCCTCCTCGAGCGGCGACGTCGCTTCGCCCTGCACTTGCAGCAAGGGGCCCATCTTCAGCTCCTTGCGGGCCGACGAGGCGTGGATGTGATCCTCCTTCTTCAGCTTGCCTGAGAAGATGCGGATGAAGCTGAGCTTCTGCACGAAGGGGTCGATGCGCGTTTTGAAGACCTGAGCGACCAGTGGCCCATTCGGATCGGCCACAAGCGGCGTCTCTTGACCGTCCTTCGACATCGTGCGGGCGATATCGGCGGGTGACAAGCCACACATCGCGATGGCGTCCAGAAACTCGGCGACACCGATATCCGGTTGCCCGGCGCAGCAGACGATGGGGATTAACGTGCCCGCCGCAACGGCCTTGACGATCAAGCCGGAAAGTTCAGCGTCGGTGGGCGGCGACCCTTCGAAGTATTTTTCCAACATCACTTCGTCGGCTTCAATGATCGATTCGACCAACGCATCGTGGATCTCGTGAGGATCGACGAGTGCTCCCGTGGTATCCGCAGGGACGTTCAAGGTGCTGGCGACGCCTCGGAAGTCGGCTCCGCAGCCCAAGGGGACATTTAGCAGGACGCACGCGCCTCCCCACAGTTCGCGAATCTCGTTGATTAAGCCCTCGAAATCGATGTTATCGCCATCCATCCGGTTGATCACGATCATCCGACCAAGGCCAGCGATTCCGGCTTCCTTAAACATCCGTCGCGTGTTGACGGCGATGCCCGAGTGGGCATCGATGACGATGGCGGCCGTGTCGGCGCCGCGCAGGGCTCCGATCGCTTGACCAATAAAGTCGGGGTAGCCTGGTGTGTCGATCAGGTTGAAGTGCTTGCCCGCATGGGAGCAATGCACGACGCTCGCCTCGATCGAATACTTATGATCCTTTTCTTCCTGGTCGAAGTCGCAAATGCTTGACCCATCGTTAACGCTGGGATGGGAGTGGACGGCACCCGACTTCACCAGGATCTTGTCCACCAGGGTTGTTTTGCCAGCGGAGCCATGTCCACAGAAGGCCACGTTCCGAATATCCGCGACGTTCACTTTCGCCATAGGGAAGTTCCTTATCCAGTAATGACCTCGGCGCGATCGATGCCTCGCTCAAGAGCATCGTGTCCGCACATCACGCCGACGTCGTGTGGGCCGCCATGATCGCCTCGGCGATCGTTAAGGTTCCTTCATACAAAGCACGTCCAATGATACAGCCCGCCATCTCGACTTGGGCCAATTGTCTTACATCCTCGGCCGTGGTCACGCCTCCCGAGGCAATCACGGGCAGGTTCACGGCCTCACGCATCGCGCGCATCGCGGGCAGATTGGTTCCCGCCATCATGCCGTCCTTGGCGATATCGGTATAGACGATGGCGGCCAACGGTTCGCCCGCGTACTGCTGGGCCAACTCGGTCGCCGAGACGTCACTCACATCCAACCAACCGTCCGTGGCTACGCGGCCATCGCGGGCGTCGAGGCCCAGCACTAGTCGTCCTGGATGGCGGCGACACATGTCCCGAAACCAATCCGGCTCCTTGAGGGCCTTGGTGCCGATGACCAATCGCGCCAGTCCGGCGTCGAGCCACGAGCGGATGGTGGCTTCATCACGCACGCCGCCGCCGAGTTCACAGGGAACCGAAACGGCCGATAGGATCGCTGCCACGGCGTGTCGATTGGCCGACGTTCCGTCCCGCGCGCCATCGAGATCGACCAGATGCAGGCACTCCGCACCTTCATCGACCCAACGACGCGCCATGGCGGCCGGATCGTCGCCAAAGATCGTTTCGCGGTTGTAATC
Organism: Pirellulaceae bacterium; assembly: GCA_041746275.1. Lineage (GTDB taxonomy): Bacteria > Planctomycetota > Planctomycetia > Pirellulales > Pirellulaceae. Next base: position 3,042 of record JBGTHH010000566.1, read on the forward strand.
CCCTTGCCGCAGGCGAACACACTTGCCGTCGCGGAGGTCTATTGCAGGCCAGATTTGCATCCTTGTGGCTTTACTCGCTGAGGGCCCAGGAAAGGTCGCAATATGCCACACGGCATCGGCGGATGCAAGTATGAGCGATTCGACGCCCGACGCGCGATGATGCCGGTCGAATGACTGTTATACTCGACCTGGCTTACGTCAATTCCGCGAAGTTCCTCAGCAGTCGCAAACCGTTCGCTTGGCTCTTCTCGGGATGGAACTGAGTGGCATAGAGGTTGTCGCGCCACACCATGGCGCAGAACGGATCGGGATAGTCGGCTTGCACCGCGATGACGCTGGTCGCTTGAGGCACAACGTAGTACGAATGCACAAAATAGAAATAAGCCTGATCGTCGATGCCCGTTAACACCGGGGCGCGTCGCTGAATCTTGGCTTGGTTCCAACCCATGTGCGGCACTTTGTACTGGGCGGGCACCGAGAAACGCACCACTTTTCCCGGCAAGATCCCCAACCCCTCGTGCTCGC
>JBGTHH010000567.1:0-4523 GCA_041746275.1 Pirellulaceae bacterium
GGTGATCACCGGCAACCCATCGTATTCAATCACACCGTCGCTGGCATTGAGGAAGATATGTTCCACCAACGACGCGTTTCCACCGAGGACTTCGAGGCGATCGCCGTCTGGGTTGCTTCCCGGGCTGTTCTCGCCACCCGATCCGCCGTGAAACACGATGCCATTCACCGGCGCGAACACACCACCGGGTGGATTGATGATGACGAAGCGATCGTCTCCCAATCCACCGTTGAACGTGATGCCAGTAGGATTGTTCCACACCACCGGATCCAAGGTAACCTCGTGAGGACCTCCAAAGTCTCGGATCGACGTCATGGTGATGGAGTTCAGATCACTGGCATCGATGATCAACAAATCGTCGCCCGCCGAGCCGTTTACAATCAGATCGCCGCTGGCGAACAATTGTGGGTTACCCTGATAGGCACCGATATGCGGAATGCTCGTGAAGGTGTCCAGTAGGTGTTCCGAGGAAGCATAGGCCGGCAGGGAACCAAAGCCGACTTGATAGATTTCGTCCGTCGTCGCGCCACTCGACTTGAAGACTGGATTGCCGAAGAGATTATCGCCCAGGTCGTTAACAAGCGGGTTAAAGTCCACGTCGTTCTCATAGAAGAGGTTGTTCGTGACTTCCACGGTGGCGCTGGCATTGATCGCATATCCCAGCGTCGGGGTGGGCGGAGGCGTGGCTTGCAGGTAGAGGTTGATTGCCGTTCCGGCATTGCCGGCAGCCACGGTTGTTCCAGAAGCGTCGTCGAAGTTCCAGTGAGCGGCTAGATTCGCATCGGCCGACACTCCGCTGCTCATGATTGTCGCGATTTCGGCGGGAGTGAGAGTCTTGTTGTAATACGCCAAATCGTCCATCAGTCCGTCAAGGTTGCGTCCCGCGGTCGTGGGATCTTCGCCGACGTAGAGAATCTGCCCCGCCGTCGGATTGGGAGTCACCCACGCCGTCCGCACTGGTCCATGTGTATATGTCGCTTCGACTCCGTTGAAATAGATTCGACCTGTTTGCGTTGACAGATCCCAAGTTGCGGCAATGTGTTGCCACGTTCCAACGGGCAACGTCAGCGAGTTCGTCCGAACAAGAGTCGGAGTTGCGCCATCGGCCTTATTGGTGTAGAAGTAAATGCGATTCGAATCGTCAATCTGGAATTCGAAGGCACCGTGGGAAATCGTATGTCGTTTCCCGGTCTGATCCAGTTTCACCCAAACGGCCACCGATCCATTTGTGCCGATATCAAAACCAGGATCGCTAAATGTGGCTAAACTGTCGGCACCATTGAATTCCAATGCCCCGCCGAATTGGCCCGATCCAGGCTGGAACTCGGCGACTCCATACGGATTGATGCCATTGGTGACGACCGCCATTGGAATGCCGTTTTTGTTGTCGATGGCAACGTCCCCTGACGACTGGTCGAAATCCCAGTGGGCGACGAGTCGAGAATCGGCCGCAAGAGCCGCGACGCCATTGTTGCGAATGGTGTCCCGCTCCGCAGCGGATAGCGGCGCATTGAACCAGCCAATGTCGTCCATCTTGCCATCGAACGCGCGCGAGAAGTCACCAGGATCGCGGCCGACACTCATCACTTGATCGATGGTGCTGACCACCGCACCCCAGGTGAGATCAGTAGGCGTAAAATTAGTGAGATACGCCGATTCCATGCCGTTGAGGTAGATCCGCAGCGTGCCCCCGCCATCGGCTACGGGAAGCCCATTAAAATCGTAGATGACCTGAATGTTGGTCCAGTTGCCGTTCAGGATCGCGGCGTCACCGCCACTGCGTATGACAACGTCGCCTCCAACGGTCGTCGTGCGACCATAGACTTGTCCACCGCTATTCGTGCGGTATTGAACTTCAAATCCCGCATCGCCGGGGCCTTCGAAAAACTGATTGCGCCGGGTCGTGTTATCGGCGTTCACCCAGAAATTCAATGTGCCGGCGGTACCGACATCGAACAGCGGGCTCTTGAAGACGCCGAAGTCATCAACCCCATCGAATTCGAGGGCTCCGCCGAACTGCCCACCCGTGGGATGCCAGAGCGGTTGCGTAGACGCTTGCGGGCCGGTGTACTCGTAACCCTGAAAGATGTTGTCGCGGATCACGATCGGTCCGCCGACGGGTAACAGGGGATCAATGTAGATGGCCTGGGGAATGGGCTGGTTGCCCAGCTCGTTGACCAAATCCGAGTCCTGGAAGTGAAAGGTGTTGTGGATGATATGGAGACCATCTGCGGTGGTCATCTGCGGCTGTAAATTGGTAATCGCCCACAGCCCGGTGCCGTCCGACTTGAAAGCACCGTGAACTTGGTTGTTAACGCCGACCCGGTTGGCGAAGTAGTTGTAAGAAATTTCACCGCTCGTGGCTCCGTCGTACTGAAAATAAATCGGGCTGTACCAATAGTGGCTTTCCTCGAAACTATTGTGCGAAATCAGCATGTTCTCGCCGGCCCCGCGGATTGCGGCCCGGAAGTAAGTTCCTGTGAAGCGGCTGTTGGTTACCGTAAAGTCGTCACGCTGATGCAGATAAATCGCTACACGAATGTCATCGCCATCGAAGCGGACATCATCAAATGTCGCGCCGTCAGCCGGTGTGTTCAGCCAGACCAAGTATCCGTTGCCCACGTTGTCGTTGGAAGGAGTATCCGCCCAGCCGCCGAACGTCAGGCTCTGGAAGGTGACGTCCGCGGCGTCGACTTGCACGGTGCGCAGCTCGGTTCCGGTTGCCTGCCCCGCGCGCTTAATTATGGTCTGATCCTGTCCTGCTCCGACGATCGACAAACTTGAATCGATATTGACTTGTGAGGGCTGGATAAAAGTTCCCGCGGCTACGTTGATCAAGTCGTGCGTCGGGCCATTTGCCTGCGCCGCCACGATGGCGTCTTCGATAGTGACAAACGCATCCGTACCGAAGATCAAATTGGTTACGGGCCCGGCCGGGTGTGTGCTGGTTGGATCCCATGTCACCTCATCACCAGCGTCGAGACCGGGAGCCCCTTGATCGTTGGTTATGGAAAATCCCGCCAAGTTGTCGACATAAAACGTCGCCAGCACGCGGCGGCTTTCCAGCGACTCGATTCGTAGCGGCCGAAAGAAGCGGAGGTGATCGGCAAAGCGCGGTGCGGCGCGATGGGGGCGGGAACGCCGAGCGCGGAGACGGCCACGTAAGAGCTTGGAGAGCCATGTAAACGATGGCATGGTGGGTACCTTTGGCAAGTCAGAAGTCTATAAAGTTCCCGGATCGGCAAGTCGCAGAATCCGTTCTATCTCGGTGGTCTTGAAGCCGAGCGCCATCGGACGCACGACGCGCGGCAGGGCCACCACGTCGTACAGTTCGGTGACGATTCCTTGAATGCGTAGCGTATGCACCACCTGCCCGCTGTGGAGATTGATCACATACAGTCCACACTGCGCTTCCGCCCCATGTTCGTGCAGCTTCTCGTCCAGTGCCAAGCCCTCGAATGACTTGCGCCGCGGGAGCGACAGCGTCACGATGGCGTGGTCGCCGACAAAGCACAGACCGCGCAGGAAGCCCGGGCAAAACGTCAGCGGCACAAATGCGCCTCGCTGCAGGTCGACATAACCGAACTCCCCCGCCCCCGAGTTGAGCAGCCATAACCGATCGCGATACCAACGCGGCGAGTGAGGCATCGACAAACCGCTGACGATTGTCTCTCCCGAAGCCACATCGAGGACCACGCCCGCATCGCGCCGCTGTTCGCGCCAACCTTCGGCCACATCGGTTCGCGACACGGCGGTGACATACGCCACGCGGCCCGCGCGCAGCGCCAGCCCGTTCAAGTGGCAGCGGTCCTCGGGTGCCAAGTCGCTGATGAAGTTGGGTCGCCAGAGCGGCTGAAAGCTGGCCTGCTCATGCAGGGTCCCCAGGCAACTGAACAGTGTATTGACAAATACGACGCGACCGCTCGCTTCGACCGCGATGTCATGAATGTCGAGATGGCCGGTCGTGTAACCGACGCGCGGCACATACACGGCGTCGTAGCCGTTCAGTTGCTCGCCGGTCGACAGCATGTTGTCGAACCGCCACAACTGATAGAGTGAGCTGGTCCACAACGACTGCGCGTCGGGAGCGGCCCACAGGCCCATGCAGTGCGTAAAGGTCCGCTCGAAGATCGAGAGCCGGTCAACGGGCTGCCGCCCGACGAAGAACAGTTTCCCCGTCTGATAGGTCGTAAAGCCCAAGCTCACCTGCGCTTCATGTAACCAGTCGAGCAGGTCTCGGGAACCGCTCACTTCGACACGCGGTTCGTGTGCGGACGGCTCTCCCGATGCGGAGTCGTGATTTTCCGGTGGCGGCAGACTTGACATTTCGAGCTGGGAAATCGGGGTGCTGGGGCGGTATGTCAGGGGTGGATTGTCGAGGAAATTCTTCTGGTTCGCTTACGAGCCAACCTGCATCGCGTACGCAATGACGTCCGCGCGGACAGGTTCCGCTAAGAAAAATAAACAATCGATAATTATCCATGGAGTTAATTGCCTTTACCAGCCTTCAGCGTGAGAACGGC
>JBGTHH010000568.1:0-2719 GCA_041746275.1 Pirellulaceae bacterium
GCGCTCTAACCAACTGAGCTAATCGCCCTTGGAGCAACGCAAGGTTGCCTAAAGTCTCGACTAGTTTAGCTTATCGCATTCCTCATGACCAGAAGTCCAAAAGGAACAACTTTTCAACATCGACACCAGTCTGCTCGGCGATTTTCACGGTTGGGACTTGTCTGTTGCTTAAGTTGAGTCATGCTAGTCGGTTAAGTTGTTTCAAGTGTCGGCGGTCCTGGCGATGTTCCGTGATGTACGATGTCATCGTGATGTAGTTGTCCCCGGGAGAAGGCTTATGCTCTCCACCACAACCAAGGGTCTTATCCGTACCAGTGAATTTTGCCTTCGTTTATCGAACAGGTTCGCCCCGTTCCTTTTGTTCGCGATCACTGCGGTTGCGTTCCTCGTGACGAACCGCACCGCGTTCTCCGAGGAGTCGCGGCGTTCCCCAAATATCGTCATCATCCTCGCGGACGATCTGGGCTGGAGCGATCTTGGTTGTTACGGCAATACGTTCAACGAAACGCCAGCCATCGACCGGCTCGCACGCGAGGGGATGCTCTTTACCCAGTTCTATGCGGGACCCGTCTGTTCGCCCACGCGAGCCAATTTGCAGTCGGGTCAGGATCAAGCCCGGTTTGGGATCACTCAGCATATCCCTGGCCATCGTCGACCGTTCGCGAAGTTAATCGACCCGGTCGTGCCCACTCACTTGCCGCTGGAGGTCGAAACGTTTGCCGAGCGACTACGCGACGGCGGCTATGCGACGGGCTACTTTGGCAAGTGGCATCTCGGCGGAGCGGGCTTTGGTCCCGCCGATCAAGGCTGGAACACGGTCTTGGAGTGTCAGGGCCACACGGTTGAGCCGCGCATTTCGGGAAGTACGCAGTCGCGGCGGACGGCTGAGTTTCTCACGGAGCGGGCCATCGATTTCATTCATTCCCATCGCGACACCCCGTTTCTCTTGCAGGTCTCGCATTTCGCGGTGCATATCCCGCTGACGACGACGCCGGAGCTGTTGGCCAAGTATCGAGCCAAGACCGCGATGCCCGGCTATCCCAGTCGTCCCGAGTACGCCGGACTGCTCGAAGAACTCGATCAAAGCGTCGCGCGGATTACCGCGGCCGTGGATCAAGCGGGGCTTGCCGAGAAGACACTCGTGCTGTTCCTGTCTGACAACGGCGGACTCGAACATGAGCAGAACGGCACGGTCGTCACCTCCAATCGACCGCTACGTGGGGAGAAAGGGACGCTCTATGAAGGAGGCATTCGAATTCCCGCGATCGCGCGTTGGCCGACTCAGGTTCCCGCTGCCGTCCGTTGTGACACGCCCGTGACGACGTTGGACATTTATCCCACGTTGTGTGCCTTGGCCAATGTGCCGCTGGCACAACAACCGTTAGATGGAGTGAGTCTCACGCAAGTCCTACGGGCTCCGTCAGCCACCCTAACACGCGACACCTTGTATTGGCATCTGCCGCACTATCATCACAGCACACCGGCCAGTGCCTTGCGCCGGGGCGATTGGAAGTTGCTCGAGTTCTTTGAGGACGATACGGTGGAGCTTTACAATCTGCGTGAGGATGTGAGTGAACAGCACAATCTCGCGCAGCGCGAACCGCAACGCGTGGCGGAACTTCGCACCGCACTAACACAATGGCGCTCGCAAGTCGGAGCACGTATGCCGCAACCGAATCCCAGCTACGATCCTCAGCGGGCACGCGAGCTATCCACCAAACGCGGAAGGCAGGTTCGACCATGAAGATCCGATATGTCTTATTGCTGTTTCTCTTGACTCTCTGTAGCTGGGAGTCCGCCCGTGCCGCGCCACCAAACATCGTCTTCTTCCTGGCCGATGATCTTGGTCAACGCGATCTGGGCATGTACGGCAGCACGTTTTACGAGACGCCGCATCTCGATCGGTTAGCGCGAGAGGGGGCGCTGTTCACGGATGCTTATGCCGCGTGTCCCGTCTGTTCGCCGACGCGGGCGAGCATTCTGACGGGCCAGTGGCCACAACGTACCGGGATCACCGATTTCATCGCGCCCAATCAGGCGAATGGTCCGGAAAAGTGGAATCGCAACACGCGGTTGCTCCCCGCGCCCAATCGCGATCGACTTGCACTGGACACACCAACGCTGGCCAAAGCACTGAAGAAGGCGGGGTACGCCACGTTCTTTGCCGGCAAGTGGCATCTCGGCCCAGAAGGTTACTGGCCCGAGGACCAAGGCTTTGACATCAATCAAGGGGGAATCGATCGTGGAGGGCCGTACGGTGGCAAGCGGTATTTCTCGCCCTATGGCAATCCACGCTTGTCCGATGGTCCCGACGGAGAACACTTGCCTTCACGTCTGGCCGCCGAAACGGCCAAGTTTATCGAGGCGAATCGAGACCGCCCGTTCTTGGCTTACTTCTCGTTCTATTCGGTTCACACGCCGCTGGAGGCTCGCGAGGATCTGCAACGGAAATACGAAGCCAAACGCGAGCAATTGGGGCTCGAAGCGCAGTGGGGACGCGAGCACGAGCGGGATGTGCGACTAGTTCAGGAGCACGCCGTCTATGCCGGCATGGTCGAGGCTTTGGATTTGGCGGTGGGTCAGGTTTTGCAGCAACTCGATGCCGCGGGCCTGCGCGAGAACACGTTGGTCATCTTTACCAGCGACAACGGAGGGCTCTCCACGAGCGAAGGCTGGCCGACGTCCAATCTGCCGTTACGGGGCGGTAAGGGCTGGATGT
>JBGTHH010000569.1:0-7189 GCA_041746275.1 Pirellulaceae bacterium
ATCAACGCCGTGTTGGGTGCCGCGGGGCATCACGGCAAGGTGTTGATCGCCGATGGCAACTATCCCGCTTCGTCCAAACGCGGCCCCCGGGCCCGACTGGTGCATCTCAATCTGATGCCCGGCGTGCTCACCTGCAATCAAGTCTTGCAAGCCGTGCTCTCGGCGATTCCGGTCGAAGCCGTTAACACCATGATGTATGAAACGACCGGCCCTTATGCCTTGCCTAGTGACCCGCCTGTCTGGGCCGAGTATCGCGCGACGATGCAGGCCGCCGGGTTGAAGTTAGCCCTCGAACCGATCGAGAAGTGGTCCTTCTACGATGCGGTCGCCACACCCGACCACGTGCTGACGATCCAAACGGCCGACCAGCAGCGCTTTGCCAATGTCTTGCTGACGATTGGCGTGCGCATGGACTAGCGTCTCGTCACGACGAGGTATCCCTACGTGGCGGCTCGTGCTGCGAGACGAGGTGATGAGGAAAGGAACCATGCGCTGGGTGAAGTCCATTTCGAAGAACATGCTCGCGGGGCTGCTGCTCTCTGCGGGTACGATGCACTTCGTCAATCCCGACTTCTTTCTTCGGATCATGCCCCCGTACCTGCCGCTGCATCGCGAACTCGTCTACCTGAGCGGTCTGTGCGAGATCGTGCTCGGAGTGATGTTGCTTGTCCCCGCGACCTCGCGCATCGCAGCCTGGGGAGTCATCGCTCTCTTAATCGCCGTCTTTCCAGCAAACATCTATCTCTATCAGCACCAGGACATCGTCCCCGCGTCGCCAACGGTCCACTTCCTGCGTCTGTTGCTGCAGGGAGTCTTCATCGCTTGGGCCTATGGGCATACCCGACCGACAGAGTCCGGATCGTTAGATCGGCCTTGACCATCCGCGACCGTAACGCTCACTACGCTGGCGAACCTGCAGGATTCCTTCGAGATGGCTGCCAAAGAGGCGAATTCCGGCCAAGAGCGCATCTTGCTCGTTGGCGGCTTGGACGCGGCCCAAAAAATGATTCTCTGCGAAAATGTCCCAATCAACCTTGTCATTGCTCATGGCATCAATCCTTCCGAGAACTACTAGCCAAACCGCTCGGCGGCTAGGAGAACGATTTCAAAAGTGGTGTTAAGCACGCGTCGAAGAATTCGACTCGGAAGTCGACCGATCGGGTACGCATTCAGAAACGCCGGGTACTATGAGATTAGTGGGGCATGGGGCTGTTGACAACCGCAAATGACAGCAACGGTTGGAGTGGGGTGCCCGCCGCCGCTGAAATAAACTACGGCACGGAACGGAAAACAGGTCTTATGCCAGCCGCAGGCAATGCGTTTGCCGCAATGTAAACCATTGCCAGCTTGACACTTCCTTGTAGTCGCGGTATTCTACTCGGCTTTAAGAATTCCACTAAGTCGTGTGCATTAATGGATTTCGAGCGAATGGAGGTGGATTGATTTGGACCCTTCGGGGCGAGACTCGACCACTGAAAGCGTCTCGAAAGTTTTTGTTGGCCAAGGCTCCGAAGGACCCGAACATCGCGATAAATTTCCAGGATTATGCCCTGAACCCACACCTGTCGGTATGCAGGAGCATGTTATTTGGATTGGAGTTACGCTACGGAGGAGGTTTTCTTCAGCGAATTTGGAAGCGGTTGACGAGTCCAGCCGAAGCGGCCAAGTTGGCGGCGAAACGTCACGGTGTTTGTGACGAGGTTCGACAAACGGCGCAGGTTTTGATGATCGAGCACTAGCTTGATTGTTGCCTGGGCAACTGTCAGGCGGTGTGCGGCAACGCGTGGCGCTAGGCAGGGCCATCGTCCGCCAACTGGCGGTTTTTTTGTTTGATGAGCCTCTGTCGCGAGTATTAGACGAGTCGTCAAAGAAACAGGAAAGAACAAGAGGATCCGAATGTCATGGAATCCCGGCGAAGTCTTGCGAATCGTGGATTCGCTGCATCGTGATAAAAATATCGACTCGGAATACGTCTTTCAGGCAATCGAGTCCGCGTTGGTCTCGGCAGCGCGCAAACAATATGGTGAAGACTCGGATATTACGATCACGATTGATCGGAGCTCTGGGGCTCTGCAAGGTACGTGCAGTGGCGAAGCGATTGACCCCGAAGTCATCGGTCGGATTGGTGCTCAGACCGCCAAGCAGGTGATCATTCAAAAGATTCGCGAAGCCGAGCGTGACTCCTTGGTCGACGAATTTGAGGAGCAAATCGGACAAATGGTGTCGGGGGTGGTTCAACGAGCCGACGGGGGAGCTACCACCGTCTCGCTGGGGGCCGTCGAGGCCATCCTACCGCGCAGCGAACAGATTCCTGGCGAATCGCATCACGCCAACGAGCGGGTGCGGGCGATCGTGTACGAGGTCAAGCCGCAAGGAAATCGGGTGAAGGTGATTCTCAGCCGCAATCACCCCAGCTTGGTGGCGAGGTTATTCGAGCAGGAAATTCCCGAGATCGCCGATGGCGTGATTACCGTCAATGCCATGGCACGTGAACCCGGTTACCGTAGCAAAGTCGCCGTAAGCAGTTCAGACCAACGCGTCGATTGCGTGGGTGCCTGCGTCGGAGTGCGAGGTAATCGCATTAAGAACATCGTCGACGAATTGTCCGGCGAACGCATCGACATCGTGCGTTGGAGCGACGACCCCGAGGTGCTCATCACCAACTCGTTGCAGCCCGCCGAGGTCGAACAAGTTTTATTGTGCGACATGATTGGGCGAGCCATTGTGTTGGTACGCGAAGACCAACTCTCCCTAGCCATCGGCCGCCGCGGCCAGAATGTGCGTCTCGCGAGCAAGCTGTCGGGCTGGGATATCGAGATCATGACGGCCGACGAGTTGGAAGAGCAGATCGCGCGGGCGGTCGCGGGTTTCTGTGAGCTCGAAGGAATGACAGAGGAGTTGGCCCAAAGCCTTGTGGAACAAGGCTATCTCTCGTACGACGACCTGGAAGTAATCGAACCGGATGCGTTGCAGGAGATGGGCGGCTTGACAGAATCGCAAGTCGAGTTAATTGTTAACCAAGCGGAGACGCGAGCTCGGGACGCGGAAGTGGCTGCCGCCGAGGAACGCCGCCGCCGTAAGCTCGAACAAGTCGAGAATGAGTTACGCGCGGCCGCCGAGGCGGATGCCGTCGCCACCGCTGTGATTACCCCCGCCGAGCCGAGCACCGAAGTGCTTGAAAACGCTGTGCCTGAAACTACTGATCCTGAAGTCACTGAAGATGATGGAGATGCCCAAACCACCTAGCGAATGTATTAGGGAGAGGCTCACCATGTAGCACCGAATTTGTTTGAACCTGGAGACACGGCTCGTGGTGCGAGCTCAGCATGTCTCCGAAAGGAATGCCGAGAGTGCCAATTCGCATTTACGCGTTAGCGAAAGAACTGAAGCTTGACAGCAAAGACCTCGTCGATATCTGCACGAAAGCTGGTATCACGGGCAAGGGGTCCGCGTTGGCGAGTCTTGAGGACATTGAGGTCGATAAGGTCCGCTCTTACTTAGCCGGTGGCGAAAAGAAGCCCGCTGCGGCCAGCGTGGCTAAGACGGCGGCCGATCCCTTGGCGCCGATTCGACCTTCGACGACGGTGCCGCGCACCCCGATCACCTTACCGCGCACTCCGGTTCGCCCGCCCCAGCCAGTGGTTGTGGTGCCTGAGCCCGAAGAAGAAGAAACGCCACCCGCGCCCGATGTTTACACCCGCGAGGATTACATCGCTCCCGTGGGACGCGGCAAGATCAAGGTCATCGGCTCGACGGCAGCCGAAGCGAGAAAGAAAGAAGGCGGCAGCGACGAGCCGAAGCCTCAGCGGAAGCGCGAGCCGGTCATCCGTTTGGCAGAAATGCCCGATGCTCCACAGCCTGCGGCACCTTCTCCCTCGGCTGAACCTGCGGCCCAGAAACCGGAAATCCGCTTGCCGAAGGACGCCATTGCGGGTCACAAGAAGGGGACGCGTGCTCCGCTCGAACGTCTCGCCGCCAAGGCCACGGAGAAGCCGAGCAAATCTCCACTGGCGGGCAAAGGCAATTTGGGCCGCAAGGCACCGACAATCCCCGCCGCCGCCGAGGCCGGCCCGCTGAGCTCTGATCGCGGCCGACGCAATAAGGGGGCGAAGGACGTCGTTGAAACCGAAGGTGCGGGACGCGGCTTGGCGGGGCTCGCCAGCGCTCGTGCCGATCGTCAAAAGGCCCGCAAGACGCGTCCCGTGCAACGCGCCCGGACTTTTACTAAAGATGAAGATACTTACCGTGGTCGTCGCCGTCGCACGCTCACGCGTAAAGGCAACAACACGGCCGCGCCTCGCAAGGGCAAGGTCGCCCTCGAACTACCCTGTACCGTGCGCACGTTCTCCGAAGCCGCGGGTGTACCCTCGGCCCTGGTCCAGCGTACCTTGATGGGTCTGGGTATGATGGCCACGATCAATGCGCAAATTGCCGACGAATATGTGGACTTGCTCATTGCCGAACTCGGCGTTGACGTGGAGATCAAGGCCAAGGAGACGTTGGAAGAATCGATCATTACCAAGCTCCGCGAACAAGAGAACGATCCGGATTTGGTCGGTCCGCGTGCGCCCATCGTTACGTTTCTCGGGCACGTCGATCATGGCAAAACATCGCTGTTGGATCGCATCCTGGGGATTGACGTTGTCTCGGGCGAAGCCGGGGGCATTACCCAGCACATCCGCGCCTATAAGGTCGATAACAATGGTCGTCCCGTGGCATTTGTGGATACGCCAGGCCACGAAGCGTTTACGGAAATGCGAGCTCGTGGAGCCAACGTGACTGATATCGCGGTCCTGGTCATCGCCGCCGATGACGGCATCATGCCGCAGACCGAGGAAGCCATCAGCCACGCTCGGGCTGCCGGTGTGCCGATCGTCGTGGCTCTGAACAAGATGGACTTGCCGGGCGTCGATGCCAATCGCATCCTTCAAGAGTTGTCGGCGAAGGATCTGCTGCCGAGCGAATGGGGTGGGGAAGTGGAAGTCGTCCGCACCAGTGCCATCACCGGGGCGGGTGTCGACGAGTTACTGGAAACATTGCTGGCGATCGCCGAATTGAATGAGTTCGTGGCCGACGCCGCTCGTCCTGCCATGGGTGTGTGCCTGGAGTCGCATCAGGAACAGGGCCGAGGTGTGATCGCCAAGGTGATGGTTCAGAACGGCACGTTACGCGTGGGCGATATCGTGGTGTGTGGACCATCCCATGGTCGTGTGAAGGCCATGTACGATACGTTGAAAACCACCAAGACGATGTCCTCAGCCGGCCCTTCGACGCCGGTGAATGTGACTGGCTTGGATGTGGCACCCGGGGCCGGGGACGCGTTCTACGTGCTGAATGACATCACGGAGGCCCGGCAGATCGCGGAGACTCGCGCGACCAGCAGCCACACCCAAGGGTTAAGTGGTCAGGGATCGACAAGGATCTCGTTCGAGCGATTCCAGGAATTGCTGGCCGAAGGGCGACTCGGTCAAGGCGAGACCGCGGCGACGCTGAATGTCATCATCCGGGCCGATGTGCAGGGCTCGCTGGAAGCGATCAACAAAGAACTGGAGAAGCTCGATCATCCGGAAGTGCAGATCAAGATCCTGCAACAATCGGTCGGCGGCATTACGATCGGCGACGTGCATTTGGCCGACGCCTCGGATGCGGTGATCCTGGGCTTCAACGTGATTCCCGACGAAGCCGCTCGCAGCTTGGCCGACGAACGCAAGATCGAGATTCGACGTTACGAGATCATTTACAAGATGACGGAAGATTTGAAGTTGATGCTGGAGGGCAAGCTCAAGCCGGAAAAACGTGTGATCGAGTTGGGACGAGCGCTGGTCAAGAAGGTATTCTCGGTCAGCCGGGCGGGCACGATCGCCGGTTGTTATGTGATTCAAGGCACCATCGAGCGGAATTGCCGAGTGCGCGTGAATCGAGATGGCCGGACGATTGGGGACTATCCCTTGGATTCGTTGCGACGCGAAAAGGACGATACTCGAGAAGTGCAGCGAGGCTTGGAGTGTGGTATGCGTCTCTCGGGCTTTAATGACATCAAACAAGACGACGTACTCGAAGCGTACAAGATTGAGGAGTTCGCCCGCACGCTGTGATTTCCGTGGGTCGGCTCGTCCACATCGCGCAGTGCGGTGTAAACGCGGCGTCCCGCCCTCCCCACTCGTCCCACCGTCGCTGGCTCTCACGCCCCCAACTGTCCTCTAGAGCATTATGAATTCTCGACGATTACTGAAGGCCGCCGAGGCGATTCGCGAAGTGGTCAGTATGGCCATTCTCGTGGAGTTGACCGATCCGCGCATTAGCGATGTGACGGTCACTTATGTCGAGGTCGCGCCCGACATGCGACTGGCGCGAGTCCACGTTTCCATCATGGGCGACGAGAAAAAACAGAACTTGTGTCTGCGCGGATTGGAGAGCGCGAGCGGGTTCCTGCAAAGCAAAGTCGGAAACCGCATCGACACGCGATACACGCCGAAATTGAAATTTGTGCTGGACCAAGGGGTCAAGCATTCGCTGGCCGTCGCGAGAATTCTGAGCGAGGTGCTGCCCCCGGATGACACGGAGGGCTCGAGCCCGACCGAGCCGCCTGCCGAATTGCGGGACGCGTCGGCCGACTCCGCTCAGGCGGCCGACGACGTTTCTTCTTCAGGGGCCTCGGACGCTCCTGCTTCTTAATTTCTGCTAGGTCATAAAGTTACGCTATGAGTGCCACCAATCGCGCTGATATCCTCAATAAGACTGCGAAAATTCTCAAGAAGCACTACAAGCCCGTGACGCCGCTCGCTGATCGCTCGGTCTTGGAGCATCTGCTCTACGCGAGTTGTTTGGAGAATTCCCAGTATCCCGCCACCGATGATGTTTTCGCCAAGTTGCAGGCCAGTTACTTTGACTGGAACGAAGTCCGAGTGACCACCATCGCCGAGTTGGCCGAAGTGATGTCCGCGCTGCGAGATCCCGTCGAGTCCGCGCAGCGGGTCAAACGCGTGCTGCAAGCCGTTTTCGAAAAGTACTATTCGTTCGATATCGATATCTTGCGGAAGGGAAATCTGGGCAAAGCGCTCAAGGAAATCGAAGGGCTCAACGGGATCAGTCCCTTTGCGATCGCCTACGCGGCTCAAAACGCCTTGTCGGGTCATGCGATCCCGGTCAACTCCGGTGCTTATGAGATCTTTGTCGCCTTGGATGTGAT
>JBGTHH010000570.1:0-10672 GCA_041746275.1 Pirellulaceae bacterium
GGCCCCGGCAGCTCGATCACCGGATTCAAAGTGAACGTGGGTGCCACGATAGACCGACTCGTCATCGATTCGGATGCGGACGGCCAGCAATTCGCGGTGGGCGGAGTTGTTAGTACGTTCTCGGTCGTGAACGTCGGAGCCGTGGCCTCGGTCGTTCAGCAACCGGGGGCCACGATCACAGGCGACGATGTGAAAGTTACGGCCTTGCAATCCGCCGTCGATATCAATGGTCTCGGCGACCAAAGCAAGGGGTTGGGCGTGGCACCCGTCCATGCGGGAGTGGTTGCAGCCAACGTTGCCTTGCTGTCGGAAGTCGTCATTGAAGAGAACGCCGAAGTCGCGGGAAACACCATTGAAGTCAAAGCCAAAGGAGCCAGCGGCAATGTCGTCAATGACAAGAACAATGACGCCATCGGTATCCCGGTCAGCAAGGTCGATCTAAAGATGCTGGTCGACACCGACGTGGTCGTCGATGTGGCTGGTCGATTCCTGCCGGGAACGAACACCGCTGTTCTGTTCATCGATGCGGCGGGCAAGGTTGCCTTCAATCAATCGTTCGACGGGCCGAACCTGGCCGTGGGCACGACGATTGCCGGAACTGACATAACCATTAACGGCTTGCGTTCCGCTCAGACTCCAAATCTGAAGATTACCGCCGAGCGGTCGCAGCTCAACGTCAGTTCCAACGAGAGTAGTGTTGCCCTGGGCGCGACGGACGAGGACGAGCGGAACACTCAAAGCGAGAAGGTAACTATCCAGACGACCGCCTCGTACGTCGTCCCCGATCGCTTCACCGCCGTGACCATTGACAACCGTTCCAGCAAGCATCTGGATATCAACGGGATCGATGTTCTGCTGCCCACGACAACCGTCACGCCGGTGATCTCGCCCACGGCGACCTTGACCAACGGTGGCGTAAGGAAGCTGACCGGCGTCGAAGTCGAGATCAACAGCACAAACAATGTGAGCGTCCCGAACATCTTCCTCGATGGGGCGATTAACAATCCAACGGGACTGACCACGATTCACACGGTTGCCGGTTCGATCCTGGACCGGACGGCTGATCCCGCATCGCGGATCACCACTTCGACACTGGACTTGAAAGCCGGACTCGGCATCGGCACAACCGGCATGCCGATCCAAGCCGACACGAGCCAGGAAGCGAGTGTCTCGCCTGCGCCCACGTTGAAAGCGATTGCTGGTGGCAGTGTGAATGTCGCACTTGCGGCCACGACTCCTGTTCAGCCTCTCAAAGTGTTGGGCCTCGAAGGACAGACCGGGAACATCACGATCGACTTTGCTAACAAGCCGATTTCCATCGCCGGGCCGATCATCGCGAGTGGTGCCGGTGTGATCGCGATCAACAACGTCGGGGCGATCAGTGACTCGAACGATGCCGGCCGCGACATTACCGGCGGCAGCCTGATGGTGCAAACCAGCACCGGCGATGTCGGTTCGATGACCAACGCACTGGAAACAACGCTCGACAAGATCGACATTCAAACGACTGGCGGCATCTTTTTGGACAACGACCGGGCGCTGACGATCGGCGGCGGCAATTTCCTCACGGGCTTGGACGCAGGCGGTGCGATCCGCGTTGTGACGAACACATCGTTGGTTCTCAACGAGAACGTACTAGCCGTGGGCGACGTGCGGCTGACGGTTCGTGATGAAGCCCATCCGACAGCGAACCACATTTCGCTGGCCGACAACGTGCAAGTGACGAGCACCGGCGGAAACATCGCGTTGTTAAACGGCGATTCGATGACGCTCCGGCTCGGTCATAAACTCAATGCCAACGGCGGCGCGGGCGAAGTCATCATCGGCATCGATTGGGGGAACGCCGATCCGGGCGTCGGCGGTTCGTTCATCGTGCCGAGCAAAGCGGATGCCATATTCAACGCCGCCTCGCTGCGCATCGTGGGGGACAGCGACAACGATGTATTGACGATCCCCGAACTGTACATGCCGATCATCTTTGAGGGTCGTGGCGGCACCGATGCGGTAGATGCCAAGCTGCTCGAGGCCCCTTCTCCGCAAACCCGGTTGATCAACATCGATGTCGAAACGATCGATTTCCAGCACGTTTCCACACAAGCCACGAATTGGCTGTTGGATACCGAACCCTCGACCCAAACGATTCCCTTGTTCGAGCGCCCCGACGGGACTCTTAACGTCGCGCACCTGACCAGCGGTGCGAACCGCATCGTTCAGAACATGCATTCGTTGGACGCGTCGTTCGAGTCGCTGGACGTGGACTATGTCTTTGGCGACGGTGTCGACACGTTGACCGTGTTGGCCATGCGGCATCCCGCGACGCTCGATATGCGCGGCGGCAATGATGTGGTCACGGTGGGTGGAACTCGAGGCACCGGTGAGACCGCCGTGCCGATCGATCCGGGATTCGTCTTGCAGCCGCTGACGCTGCGGGGTGGAAGCGGCCAAGACACGTTTGTATTGGTCGAGCCGCGAACGGGCAACAATGTCGTGCCGATCGGACGTATCGGCAGCACGGTCGAAGGCCGAGGCCTGGTGCAGGACTACGGTTCCCGCGAAGCCGCCAATTCACCACGCCGCATCGAGTTTTCGGAATTCGAACAAACGACGGTCAACCTGGGCGAAACGGCTTCGATCTTTACCGTCTTCGATACCGTTATTCCCACCACGATCAACGCCGGTGCGGGAGACGACGTGGTCATCATCCGCAAACTGTCGTCGCCCACGAACGTCAATCTCGAAGCGGGGAATGATACGCTGAATATCCTCGGCGGCGGAGCATTGCTGACGGTCGATGGGGGTACGCTGGGCGAGAGTTCGCCAAACCTGCCCGATGGCGGCGATCGGTTGCTGCTGGGCGCGACGCGATCCTTCGACAGCACCGTCGTCAACGTGGCCGACGGTAAGAACGCCATCAAGCTGTTTGGCACCGGTTGGGAGCGGGGCCAGCAAGTGCTGTTCAGCTCGGACGGCACCGCACCGGCCGGATTGACTTCCGGCAAAATTTACTACGCCGTTCCCTCGGGGCGAGACATCGTGCGGTTGGCGGAAACACTCGACAAAGCCCTGGCCGCCAGTCCCACCAACGAAAACGATCCGAACATCATCGTACTGGGAAATGGCGGCGTGGGGGAACATCATCTGACGCTGACCAGGGACGGCAAACCGCTTTGGCCCAGTATGGTCGTCAGTCTGTCCGGCAGCGACGCCAGTCCCTTGCTTTCCTTCACACAACCCGGCGCGGAGCGGAGGATCACGGCGATCGATGCCGGAACGAATCGCCTGACGACGGAAACGAACCACGGCTTCGCCGCTGGTCAGCGCGTCGTTGTCTTTTCGGCCGGTGCGTTGCCCGGCGGCTTAAGGTCGGAGAAGTTCTATTTCGTTGTCAACCAGGATGCGACCTCGTTCCAGTTATCCGAAACGGTTGGCGGTGCCGCGTTCGACTTGAACGCCGCCGCGGGTGCCGGATCACATTTCGTCGCTCCGGTCGGCACCGCTGGCTTCACGAACTTCGAAAAGGTCAACGTCTTACTCGGGCTCGGCAACGACACCTTCATTGCCGACAGCACGATTCAGAATCTCCGCATCGAAGTGCGCGGTGGCCCTGGGGATGATGAGTTCGTGTTGTTCAACGTTCCCGGCCAAGCGACAGTGATCAACGGCGGCAGCGGCGCGAATGACCGCGTGCGTGTGCTGGTGACGGGCGATCCCACACCCGACCAGTTCACCAGCCTTACGATTGGCGCAGGAATCGAACGGTTGGTTGTCGACAATTCCAGCAATGCCAAAGCCGTCGAATGGATTGTTTCGCAAGGGACGATGTACTTCGTCGATGGCCGAGCGGAGATTACAGCAATCGAAACCGGAACGGATCAGGTAACCATCGCCAATTTCAGTTCCCCGTCAGCTCTTCGTAACGGCGACCGCGTCTTGCTGGCCTCGACCGGAGCGCTGCCACAACAGCAGCTCACCGGCACATCGACTCAGGTCGCGTTGGATGCCAGCCAGTTCTATGTCGTTCGCGAGTTGAGTGGCAACACCTTCAAGCTGTCGCTGCCCGGTGTCAACAGCGCGATCGACTTGACGCCGTCCGAAGTCGGTGCGTTATCGCTGCGGCGTGTCTCGGCGTTGGTGAGTCTCGAAGGAGCGGGGGCCTCCGAGTTGTTGGCCGGTGGTGACAACGTGGCGACGTTATCGGTGGTCACGCCGTTGGATGCCACGGTGGATGTGAATGCCAATCAGTTGCGCATCATCGAAGGGGCTCGCGTGCTCGACCACGAGAGCAATCTGTCGCGGGCTAGCTTCCCGGTCGATCGAGTCGATGGTTTGCAAGGCGTGCGGAGCGTGGTCACGACCAGCAGCCACTTTGTTTTCGCGGCAGGAACCGGCGAAAGCAAGATCGCGATGTTCGTCCGCGAGGTGGATCCGACCGACCCCACCAAGTCGCTGCTGACGTTTGTGAAGGCGATCGATTCGGCAACGGGGCATGTGCCCAATGATCCGAGTGTCTTGAAGCTAAGTCCCGACGAACGATTTCTGTATGTCGTCGGCAGCAGTTACTTTTCGGTGTATGCCGTCTCGACGATCAGCGGAAGACCCGATTTGCAATGGGTCCAAGACATCGTGGCGAACGGGGCTGGTCGAGTGCTTTCGTTTTCGCCCACGACACCCGACGGCACGCTGCTGACCCAGTCCGTTAACCTCTCGTTGACCTTAGAAAATCCAACCGATTTGGAAATCTATAATGGCGGGTTCGGGATCGACGAAGTCTACGTCACCGACGCCGGGAGGGACGACGGGATCGTGGTCTTTCGACGCGATGTTTTGACGGGGCTGCTCACGGAGGTCGTTCAAAAACTTACGAAACAAAACAGCTTCGGCAAGTCCGTCGATGTCGGCAACGAGCCCGTCAACCGCCCCAATGCGGCAGCACTTAGCGCCGGGAACCTGATTGTCTTGGACGAGCCGTTCACACAACCGATCAATGGTCGCGGGACGTATTCCTTCTATGCTTGGAATCCGTCGACGATCACACCTGTGCTCTTGAAACCACTGAGTGAAGACGACCACACGGACCCGAACAGCTTGAACGCTTGGGAGATTGTCGCCATGGGCACCACGCGGACGATCCCCGCCGCGGGCGTTCATGAATTTGAATTCGGCTTGACCAGCGGCAGCGTCAACCAGCAATCGGGTTTGTACTTTGGTTGGGTCGACGGCGGCGGCAACGCTGAATTGACTGCGGTGTTACTGACTCCCTCGACATCGTCCAACGCCTTCCAAATTAGCGGCACGAATCTGAACAGTGGGTTTCAAGCCGGTTCGCGAAGCACAGCGGCCCTCTACCAGCCAGGCTTTGCCTTCTCGATGGAAGCCAACTTCGAAGTCGAAGCAGTCAAGGGACTGGACAACCCGCAAACGATTGCCGTTTCGCCGGATGGCAGCCGCCTGTTCACCGGTGACGGCGCTGGCAATATCGCCACTTGGGAACGTCGCGCAGATGGACACTTCGCCCTCTCCGTTAGAACAGACTGGTATCTGGAACCAACTTTGGCACCAACTGCCAACACACCCAATACTGCTCGCGGAGTGAACGTGCGATTCAGCGGGAACCGCGAGCTGAACATTGCAACCACGACGAATTCGCCCAACGAGAACGCGGTGGTTGCCATCGTTTCCGTCGGAGACTTGGTATTGCAGACAAACACCCAGTCCACCTTCCAAATCGGCCAGTCCAATCCCATGACCAATCCGACGACGGGCCGGCTCGAGACACAAAGCTTTCAAGGCTTCCCGGTATCCGCTTTTGGATCTCTTCCCCAACGAAAAGAAGGGCTGGTTGCTCTTCCGAACCAACGTCAAACGATCGATATCGACTTGGCTGGGGCTTCGATGGCGACCAACGGCGAGTACGTTTTGATCGGGGCTCCCGCTAGTGACCGTGCGGTTTCGCCGTCTCGGGATCTGGCGGGCGGCGAGAATGACGACGCCGGTGCCGTTCTCGTTTACAGAATCGTCAACGGGTCGCCCGTTGAACAGGATCAAGTCCTCCTGCCAACGCTCAACTTGATCGACACGTCCTATACTGAATTCGGCACCAACATTGCTATGCAGGGGAATGTCGCACTCATTTCGTACAAGCGAAACGGCGTTCAGAATGTGCAGATTTGGGATCTAGTGAGTGGCTTCTGGACGCGTCGCGCCCAAGAGCTCACCCTGAACAGTCCTGGCGAACTTGTGATGGACATTGACCGAGACACGGTCATTATCGCCGAAGTGGCCCGGCCGTTGGCTTTCGGTGACGGTGTGAAACTGTATCGCATCAGCACAGCGAACTTAATCACGTCGCTTCCGGTTGCCAATCCGATTGGCGTGGCGATCGATGGCAACACGGCGACCGTCGTCGATCAGAATGGCACGATGCGAGTGTATCGGGAAGTGTTGCAAGGGTCCTTTACTAGTTGGGAGCAAGTCACTGCCGTCGCTTCGACGGCGACAATATCAAGACAGCTACTTACCGAAACTTCGGGTCCGCCCACCGTCTATTTCAATATGACCAGTCTAACGGGCCTTCGACATGACACGGGCGAGAGCGGTCCTAGCGAATGGCAGGTGAGTTTCCCTGACGGTGGGAAATGTCACGCAAACGCCATCTTCAATCCTGGTACACGCGTAAACGATCTGCAGGAACAACATTTGAACATCGCGTATCCCGCTAATCACACTCCGGTCAGGGTGAATGGCCGACTCGATTACCAAGTCTGGGAAATCGACAATTGCGGTAAGCCTGAAGACAACGAGTTCGTCGGTCACTTCACCATCTTCGATGGATCGCCGGACTTCCAAGTTCCGAACCTCGTTAACAATGCTCTTTGGAAGGCAACAGAGGCCGCATATTCAACAACTCTCGACAACGGCAACAACGGCGCGGTGAGAATCGCTGGGACGGTCACCCACGAGTTCGAGACAGACACGAGACACGTCGTCACCGATATTGTTGACTCTCTCGGCCGTCTGGTGGCAATCGGCGTTCCCAGCAACAACGCAGTCGAAGTCTTCGCCGAATCAAAAAAACAGGCGTTGTCGTTTGGCAGCGGTGGAGCAATCACGGGCTTGGTTGTCAGTCCGGATGGTTCGACGCTCTACGCCACGGACGCCGCTGGCAAGGTCTTCGTCCTGCAACAACGCGGCTTTAATGCACGCGACTCGGGGACGTTGGATCTTGCGGCGACACAAGCTTTAGGGAATCCGGAGGTCACCAATCTGATCGGTGCCAGTTCCATCGGGATCAGCCCCGACGGTAGCAAGGTCTACGTGACGGCGGAAACTTCCGGGGCGGTCACGGTCTTTGATCGCGGCACGTCTGTCTTCACCCCCAATGCCCTCGGCAATCGGACGCTGATTCCCAACAGCGGCAACAATTTGAACGGCGTCGCCGATTCCGCCTCGGAAGCGGCCTTCAATGTGCAAGGAGAATTGCAGCGATTCTTCGTGACCGCCAGCGCGGGTTCTTCAACCCTGGCAACGTTCCAGTTGGTCGGCAACCAGTTTGTCGCCGACCAAGGAAACAATCCGAATGGACGCAACGGACTCGGAGACGGCAATCCGCTCGATAGCGTCACGCGGGTGCAAGCCTTGGCGATCAGTCCCCGCAACAGCACGGTGGCGGGAGTGAGTCAAGTCTTCTACGCCGCCGCACCATTTGAGGATACGGTCTTTGTGTTCAATCGCGCGGCCGACGGTACGACCAAGGTTGCACAGAGACTCAAGGACGACAAAGCAGGCAGCTCGGGACAAGACGACTTGAACCTGGCTGGTGCGGCCGACATTGCGGTTAGCCCCGACGGTCAATTTGTCTATGTGGCCGCCACCAAGGAAGGCTCGACCGGCGTCATCAGTGTCTACGAGCATGCAACGCTGACGGACGGCAATGGAGTCGCGTTTGACGGGCTCCGCTATGTCAGCGCGGCCGTAACGAGCGTCTTCAATGCGACTGGCGAAAACAATGTCGTGACGCTTCGCGTTTCCCCTGATGGCAAGAATGTCTACGCCAGTGGTCCGAACGGCCTGCATGTGTTTGATCGAAATGCGACAGATGGCAGCCTGACGACCAGCGTGACGATGCTGTCACTGACCGTGTCGGATATCAAGTTCCCAGGCGATACTCGCGTTTACGCCGTCGAACCTGCCACGAACAAGTTGCTGGTGTTCGATCGCGCCGCCAACGGCGCTCTGACCAAGACCGGCGAATTGGACACGCGGCTAAATGATCCTCGATCCGTCGAGATTGGAAACGTCATCGCTGGTCAGAGCACCGTCGAGCGGCGTTTTGTCTACGTGGCTTCGGCCGGCAATAATTCCATCTCGGTATTCGACGAGTTTAGTGCCGATGGCAGCGACACGCAGATCGACGGCGTTCTGCATCACGTGCAAATCGTGCGTGAAGGCGTTAACGGCGTACGCGGTCTGAGCGGCGTCAGTGTGTTGCAGTTGAGCGTTTTCGTCAACGACAGCACCTTGGAGTTTTCGGCCGACGAGTTGGATACGGCAACATTCACGGTCAGCACAAACCGAGCACACGGATTGCGTACCGAACAAACTGTCTGGTTCAACACGGTCGCGGACGCGCCCGGCGGCGTGCAAACAGTTGACACAGTCTTGTACTACGTTCGCAAACTCGACAAGAACAATTTCCAGCTTTACACCACCCCGGAAGCAGCCCGATCGGGCGACGAGAGCAAGCTGGTCCGCTTCACCGCCGGCGATGGAAGTTATGCGCTACATACCGAGATCCCGGCGGGTGCATTTCTGTATGCGTTAGGTACCGATGCTAACACGATCGTGGTCTTCGAGCGTGAATTCGACGCGGCCAGCCCGAACGTCGGGCAGCTCACGTTCCTACAAGTCATCCGCAATCGGGTCGGCAATGCCACCGGCGGCGCGAACAACGGCCTCTTCCGCCCCGATTCGATCATCGCTTCGGACGGTGATCCGACGACGGTGTTCGTGAGTTCCAGTTTCGATCCATTGCTGATCGACGCGCCGGGTGGATTTGTGACGCTGCATAACAATGCCAGCGACAGCCCGTCGCTGCCACCCGTGGAAACGCGGCTCACGTTCACGAATGTCGGTGCGCTGACCATTACCACCGGCAGCGGCTCGGATGTCATTACCGTCCACAAGGCACCCACCAACGGCATGGGCGTCGCCGCGACTGCGATCCCGCTCGATATTAGTACAGGCGATGGCGTGGATTCGTTGACGCTGAACGACGCGGGCGATCAAGTTCTCACGTCGGCCGATCTCGGTGCGGGAAACGACGTCTTCACGTTGAGGACTCAGCGCGACGCCGCGGGTGCCAACATCGAGGTACGGGCCGGCGACGGAGCCAATTCGATCCTGGTCGAAGAGGTCGCCGCCCGCTCCACCGTGATGATTTGGACCGAAGGACCGACCGCCGATCCAGACAATGTTTGGGTCGACGTCGTCCGAGTCGCCGCGCGGGGTATCCATCAAAGCAGTGCCGTGACCGTCGAGACGGGTGCCGCCGATGGCGATTTCTTCTATTACGAAATCGAAGGCGCCGAAGATGACAACCAGTTCATCAACGGAAACAACGCCAACGGCAACCAGTTGCAGCTCGATTGGGGCAACGAGAACTCAATCTTCGGCAGCGTGTTTGCCAAGATCGGCAGCAATGATGCGTTGCCAACTGAGACGCGATTCGTTCGTCCCGATAGTGCGCCCGTGGCGTCGATCGTCAATCTGGACGCGATCGTTCAAGGAAGCAGTGTGACGTTCGAGAGCAACAGTTCGCTTCCCGTCGTCGCGCAGACCGCCAACAACTCGGTGACGACAACATATGCCTGGGATCTCAACGGCGACGGCCTGTTCACCGAGTTTGTCACTGGGAATCCTGCGGCGACATTTGCCTGGGAAGATCTGGTCGACTTCGGCTTCGCCGCCAAGGGCGGTGGAGACTATCGCGTGCCGTTGCGGGTGACTCGCACGTTTACGACGTTCGATCCGGCGATTGATGTCGAGCCGCGAATCACGGTCCAGCAGAGCGATAGCGAAGTACTCGTAACCGTCACGGATAGGCCTCCAGTGGCCGTGGTCAACAATGGCCAGGCGGAGGCGAATCATGTTGTGCGTTTGGGCGGCACGCCGTTCGTGTTGAATCTGGCCGACGATGGCAACGATCCCACGAATGACGCGATTGTTAGCTGGACAGTGACGTGGGTGGAGGGCGAGCCCGCCGAGACCATCGACGCGGCGGTCGTGGCCAGGCACTTCTATCAACGCCCGGGCCGTTACGAAACCATCGTCATCGGGCTGGACGAGAATAACAAACAAACTCAACAAGTGACCACCCATGTCAACGTGACCTTCGATGCGCAATCGCTCGACCCCGGCGCGGCATACACGATCGACGAAGGCCAGGGGGTCGAGTTGCGGGGCGCGGCGGCTGGCTCGCCCGATTCAATACGCTGGTTCATCAATGGCAACGACGCCGGGATCGGAGTCTCGCAACCGTTCAGTTCTCTAACCAACAGCGTCACCAGTCGCTTGAGTGTCACGTGGTCGGCATTGCAAGCGTTGGGTGTCTCGAATGACGGCACTTTTAACGTGCAACTGAAGGCCACTTATGCCGGCACGGCGACGCCGATTG
>JBGTHH010000571.1:0-9295 GCA_041746275.1 Pirellulaceae bacterium
GCAGATCATGCAGCGGAGAGTCGTCCAGGGTGCGTGATTCCCGCAATCGTCGACCGGCGTCCTCGATGCCGTCCACCATTTGAAAGAGCAAGGCGAACAGCGGCGGCGGAAACTCCATCGATCGCTGGCGGTGGGCATCGAGCAGATCCTCCAAGCGATGGCAGATGCGTTCGAGCAACTCGACATTCACCGCGCGCGAGGCTCCCTTCAGGCTGTGCGCGGCGCGAAACAACTGCTTGAGCAGTTCATCGCGCACCTCGGGCGCGGGGCTGGCTTCCAATGCGAGCAGATTGTGGTTCAGCGTCCCGACATGCTCCTGAAGCTCCTCCAGGAACGTCGCCATCAATCGCTGAGCTAGTTTTTCGCGGTCGATCATTCGGCGGTCAGTCCGGCCAATTCGTTACTCAGTGCGTCCAGGCTATACGCGGATTCCTCGATCTGTTGGATGGCTTGCACATTCTGATGCGTCACGCGATCGATGTTCTTAATCGCCTCGTTCAATTGGATCACGCCGGTCGCTTGTTGTCCGGCCGAAGCGGAAATCTGGGCCGCCGTGCGCGCCGTGTGGCTGAGCATTTCTTCCAGCCTCTTGATCGTCCCTCCCGTTTGGCTGACGACACCGGCGGCCTGCGTCACCGAGGCGGTACCTTTCTCGGTCGACAGCACGGCGGTATTCATAGCTTGTTGAATCTCGCCCAGGATCTGCCGAACTTGCGTCGTGGCTTTCTTGGATTGTGCCGCCAAGGCTTTGACTTCGCTGGCCACGACCGCGAACCCCCGGCCCTGCTCGCCGGCGCGGGAGGCCTCGACCGCCGCGTTCAAGGCGAGGACGTTCGTCTGCTCGGCGATATCACTGACCGTGGCGATGATTTCGCCGATGGCTTGCGCACGCTCGGCCAGTGACAGGATGTTCTCGGCGATCGATTGCACCTGCACGCGCACGGCTTCCATCGAGCTGACGGAGTCGTCGACCGCCTTGCGTCCCGCTCGACCAACTTCGTCCGCCTGCTTAGCGGCATCGGCAACCGCTTGGGCTCGCTGGGCGGCCTGTTCCGCCGTATGGGACACTTCCTCGACAGTAGCCACGGTTTCGGACACGGCCGCGGCCTGCTGCTGGGCTCCCGCCGATTGTTCGGTGGTCGTGGCCAAAATCTGACGGGTTCCGGCGGCGAGGCGATTCACCGCATCGCGAATCGCGGTGAACAACGCTTCCCGCTCGTCTTCCGCATGTTTCCGTGCGCTGATGTCTTGCATTGTGGCGATGTACAGCCGTTCGCCCGCATGTTCGACCTCGGTGACTCGCATCGCGATCGGCAGCACCTTCCCGCTCTTGTGGTAGCCGTCGACCACCGCTTCCGGTCCGACTTGTCGAGCCTCGCCGGGTGCCAGTTCGTGTCGATCGTACTGCGCGTTGTCCTCATACAAGCTCGGCACGAGTACGGAAGCCTTCTGGCCCAACAACTTCGCCTCCGAGCTGCCGAATAGCCTTTCGGTGGTGGCGTTGCACGACAGGATTTGTCCCTGCTCGTCAATCGTGACGATCGCATCGGCCGTGGAATTGAAGATCGCTCGCGTGCGAGCCTGTTCCGCTTTGGCCGCACCAATCAATTTGTGCAAGTTCGCGGTCATGCCAGCGATCGAGCGATAGAGTGCTTGGATTTCGCCGCGTTGGGGTGTGGTGGGCAAGGCCGTGGTGAGATCCCCGGCGGCGATCCGGTTGGCAACCTTTGTCAGGTTCTGCAAGGGTTGGGTGAGTCGCCCTAGGAGCACAAACGCCACCAAACCTGTCACCGCCAACACGATCAAACCGAGGATCGTGACGGAACGCGCCAAATCGGTCGCCGGTCGCAATGCGGTGGCGGCTTCGACGCTTGAGGAAACGACCCAGAAGCGTGAACGATCGTCGCGATCGAAGTACACCTTTTGATAGCTAGCCAACAAAGACACCCGCGTCACCTCGTCGCGAGCAACGTAACTCTTGTATGTGTCGGAGCTGGCTTCGGTTGACTGCATTAACTTGGCGCGCACGGGAAAGTCGGCCGCGTAGGTATAGCGTTCGGGTCGAAACGGCTTGGCGGGGTCCTCGTCGTACAAATACATGCCGGTCTCGTCCGAGATCTGAACTGAACCGGACAGAATTCGATCGGCGGCCTCTTGAAGGATCTCCCGCCCGTCGAGCGAAATGAGCAAGGCACCGCGAAAGTCTCCGGAGTTCTTGGCGAAGAATGGCGTGGCGAGACGGAGCCGAACTTGGTCGCTCACACGTTGCATCGGTTCGACGTAGGTTTGGCCCTGGTTGAGCCGCCGGACTTGCGGGAAGAACGTAGCATGTTCCGCACTTTCCTGGCTCTCGGTCGTCACTTCGAAGCGGCCGTTGAACGCGTCGACCTGCAACACCGAGTTCCCCGAGGCATCGTACACCGCACAGCTCCGTCGCCAAGGATGAGCGCGCATCTGGGAGATCAGGATCTCGGCCAGCCGTTGTTTCCACACCTCAACCGTCGCGCCTTCTTGAAGTGGATCGGTCTGGCCATCATGATCCCAGCAACGGATCAGGCCCTGAATCGGCGGGAAGGTGGGAATGCTGATCAGATCGACACGCGTGGACGTCACCGCATCTTCAAGTTGCTCGGCCGCGACGCGGGTCTCCGACATCACTTGATCGAGTGTCAGGTCCGTGATGACCTGGCTGCAGCGCCAGTACGCGAGAGTCCCCATCGTGACGACGCAGGTCAGCAGCGCACCGGCCAGTAAGACACAGATCTGCCAGCGTAGAGAAACGGATGCGAATCGTGTGCGGAGCATCATCGGAGTACCTCACGTCTGTGACTCAAGTCTCATTCACCGTCAAACAAGCATCCTGCAACAAGATTTCCCCATCCAATACCAATCGACCCGCGCTAGTGACCCCGCGCAAGAACCTGCGTTGCACCTCCAACAAGAAACTGGATGGCGCGTTCAACTCGACCGAGCGCAGCGAGATGACTTCCTCCGCGTCGTCGATCACGATCCCAAACTCGGGATGTTCGCGACCTAGCACGAGTAGTTGCTCGACGGGCGTGCGTTGCTCGGGTCGCTCGAACAGCGTGCCGAGATCGATCACGGGCAGAATGGCACCCCGCAGGTTCGCAATCCCCCGCAGAAACGCCGGGACTCCAGGCACTTGCGTGATCCCAACGACCCGCGTCAATTCGCGAATGTAGGCGGTTTCCAAGGCATACGGTTCGCCTTGAATATGGAAGGCCAGCACCTCGATCGCCGCCACATCCTCCTCAAGGGATTCGAGGGGAAGAGCCAAGGCACGCGCGCGAAGCTCCAGGATCTCTTGCATTTGTTCCGGCGATTGCGAGTGCTCGACGTCCAGGGCCTGGGCCATCGCCGCCAGTCGAAGTTTGGCTTGCCGCCAGTCAAAGCTCTCGGCGCTGAGGGGTGCTTCGCGAGTCATCGTTGTCGCTCCGTCGGGGCTTTCAAGGCTTCGATCTGACTCTCCGCCGCATGGCACAGTGAGCCATAGGTCTCTTCTTCCGCGAAACGAACGGCAGCCATCTCGTCCTGAACGCGACATTGCTCGACGACATTCCGGAACGCGCGCTGGGCCGCCAGAATCTCGCCGCGCCGCCGCGCCAGTGTTCCCAGCATAAAGTGAGCAATCGCCAAGGAACCATCGAGATAGAGGACACGCTTGATCGCCTCCCACGCTTGGTCATCGCGACGTTGCTCCATCAACAAGACGCCGTGCAAGTACCGCAGCTCCGCAGCCAATGGATGGCGTTGGGCGAGTTGTTGGCAGATGCGCTCGGCCTCCCCGGCATCCTGATTCGCCAATGCCTTGACTAGTAAGACGCTGGCGGCAACGTCATCGCGCAAGGGCTCGGTCAGTTCGATGGCCTTCGCATAATCACCCGCGAGCAACGCTTGTCGGGCGTGATCGAGTACCGCGTCGTGAGTGAGCAACGGTAAGGAGGGCTCTTGGCGGTGAATACTCACATCCACCGTCGTCATGGGCTCGGGCCAGTCCCCATGCGGGACCTGGGGTTCGGCATCGCGGGAGTGCGGCAACGGAGTGACCGCGTCCAACACGGGGGCAGGAAGTCGCCGCGCGTCATGCGGGCGGCGATAGTAGACTCCCCCGCGAGCTTCGACCGTTTCAAATGATGCGAAGTCGTCGAGTGGCGGGTCGCTGGCGGCGGTGACCAACCAACCTCCTGGGGCGAGCGAATCATACAAGCGTTCGGCCACGCGTTGTATGGCGGCTCGTTCAAAGTACATCAGCACGTTGCGACAGAAGATCAAGTCGATATTCCGTGTCCCCGTGACATGCGACGGATAGACGTCCAATGCCAAGTTCAAATAAGCGAAGTGGACCGACTGGCGAATGGCGGCATCCAATTGATAGTGCGTGCCTTGTCGTGCCGCGTAGCGTTTCGCGCGGGCCGCCCCGTTGCCTCGGAACGACCACTCGCGATAGAGCCCCCGCTGCGCCCGTTCCAGGGACGTGCGCGAGATATCCGTCGCCAGGATCTGCGTTTGCTTCAACAGCCCAAGCTCGTGGAACGTGATCGCGAGCGAGTAAGACTCCTCGCCGGTGGCGCACGCCGCGCTCCATACGCGGATGGGGCCGGCATGGTGGCGGCGCTGGTGGAATTCGGAGCCGAGCGTTTCACGCACGAACTCGAATTGCTCGGGGAAGCGAAAGAAGTAGGTCTCGCCGACTACCAATTCGACGATCAGTTCGTCAAACGCATCCAGATCCTGCTCCACGCGACGCGCGTAATCGGCCAGCGCGGTGTCGCCGCGACGTTGCATGACACGCGAGACGGACAGGGATGCTTGTCGCCGTTGGGTCGGACGAAACGAGAGTCCCGCGCGTTGTTGAACGCAATTGAGAATGCGTTGCACGTCAGCGGCGTGGGGCTCATCGATGGGCATCATGGGCGATCTGAGCCCTCATACATGAACTCCCGCGAGTCAACTCCGGCTTGCCGCCACAATTCATCGGCCCGAAACAACTGAACCACTCCTAGTTCCGGATGTGCCATTGCCGGCATCTTCGACTCGTCGGCAGGCTCGTTACCGGCGACGTCCAGAACAAGCAGATCGACGACACGGTCGACGTGCAATACAAAATGGCGCGACTGGCCCCGGACAACCACGAAATGATCGGCAGGGACAATCGACCGCGCGTCACCCGACAATAGCGTTCGCAGGCTCAGCACCGGCAGCACGTGGCCGCGCAGGTTCAGCAAACCGACGAGCGCGGGAACCTGGCCTGGAGCAGGCGCGACCCACGCGGCACGCAACACCTCGCGGACCTCCTGGGTAGGCAAGCCAAATTGAGCCTCGTCGATCGTGACCACCAGGAATTCCATCGGATCGTGAGCTGCGGAGAAGTGCCGGATCAGAAAAGCGTCTACTTCGACTTATCATAGTTCAAACCGTCCCGTCATGTTGCCGGCGTGGTACAAGTGATCTCATCCTTACGACCGGCACTAGACACTGGAGGCTTTGCGGCGTTTGATCATCGTGATCTCGTTGCCGCGATCGTTATGGCGCACGTCGTCCATGAACGTGTGGATCAACAGCAAGCCCCGACCACTCACTTTCTCGATATTGGCCGGATCGCACGGATCGGGAATTCCCGTCGGATCGAACCCAGGCCCTTCGTCGCGGATAACGAAACAGGCTTCGTCGCGCGTGGTGGTCAGTTGGACGAAGACGCGGCGTTCACGATATGGTGCTAGGCCGCGACGCTCCCGAATCTGCTCCCGATACGGCTTGCCATCGTCCGCGTCGCGCAACTTCGACGACACCTCCAGGTTGCCGTGGATCATGGCGTTCACGAGCGCTTCGTCTAACGCGGTCGAGACGGGCATGATCCCCCTTTTCGTCACAGATCCCCATCTCTTGCAAGGGATCGCGCAGCCGAGCGATGACAGCCGGAACCAACGAGTCGTCGTTGTCCAGCGAAAAGGTCAAGAGTGAACTGGTCTGGAAAGCCATCAGACGTTGGGCCATGCGATCGGCTCGGGCCAGCTTCAGGATCTGCCGCACCGTGTCAACCAACATCGTTTCGGCTTTGCGTTTGGGAACATAACTCGCCGCGCCTTTGCCCAGTGCCTCGGCGGCGATATCCTCGCTGCCCTCGGCGGTCGTCAAGATGACTGGCAGGGACGAGAACTCGCGGCCGAGCTTCTCCACCAATTCCAGTCCATTCATGTTCGGCATGTGCAAGTCGGTCACCACAACCAACGGACGCTCGCGACGAACTTGTTCCAAACCGGCTACACCATCGACCGCCAACGCCACTCGATATCCCGCGTCTTCCAGAATGAAACGCATGTGCGCGGCTTGAGTCGCACTATCCTCGACGAGCAACACCAATTCGGCATCATTCATCTTCACCCCCTGCTAAACGGCTTCGGGATCATGACCACGATTCGTGAAAACTCAGTCCGCGAGAAAGCGAACCTGAATGAATTCTAACCCAAACGAGTCGGAGATGCCGCTAGGGTAGGCAGCAAGACGGTCATCGGTACAACCGGCTCACGGCGATTCGTCGCCGCGTGAACGAAGTCGCTCTTGCAATTCGACCAACAGCTTCGATAGTTCGTCGTCACTGCGCTGCAAGAGCGAATCCAGACTCATCTCCGCGAGGCCATTGAGCTGCTGCAACAACTGAATCTTACCGGCCAACGAACCTTCGGCTCGGCCTTCTTCCCGGCCTTCTTCCCGGCCTTCTTCACGGCCTTCTTCACGACCTTCTTCACGACCTTCTTCACGACCTTCTCTACGAGCTGCTTCACGAGCGGCAATCAGCCGAGCTTCCTCGTCGTGCAGATACCTCAGGCGTGCTTCGTAGAACTGGCGATCCTCTGGCGATTGAAAAATCATCTGCAATACTCCCGCGGCTTCCTCAAAGACTTCGTCACCCAGTAACCGAGCTAACTCGTGAACGTCCCGCCCGGAAGCTGACTTCAAAAAGCAAAACCACTTCTCCAACTTGGGCAGACTACGCAACGCATTATCACCTGGAACCGTGTACTTGGGCAACTCCAGCGTGTGAAACACCAAGTCGTTGGTAAACACGATGTCGTGCTGATCGCATCGCAGGCGGAAACTCAAATGATGATTTGCCACGTCCTTGAACATCAGTCGGTCCAGCACGCAGATGCTGATCGCGGGACGCAAGTGATGATAGGAGCTGCCCGACGAAAGCTGACGCACGAAGTTGAGACAATTGTAGTAGGCCAAGCGGTTCGGCAGATTCACGGGAAGCGTGGTTTGCATCTCGATGTTGTAGCGATGGTCGTCGGCATCCTGAGCCAGCACGTCCAAGATCGCGAGCTTGGCGTCCGAGCGGTCTCGTTGCTGGATGGGATTCAGGATCTGGACCGCCGTGATCGGCCGCACGGGTTGCAAGACCGCGTTCAGGAAATGAATCGTGATCCGCGTGTGGTCAGGGCTGCCAAAGACCAGCTTAAACGCGAAGTCCACTTTAGGATCGATACCGAGAAGCATAAGCCGCCTCCACCGTACAGGAGCGTTGCCAACCGCGACCGGCGCAGTCTACCGGCTCGTCGTGAAGACTGCCATCAGGCGTTCGCAGTCGCCTGCTCGATCTCGGCCATCTCGCCGTCAACGCGACTTTGGTGAACGGTCAGGGATTCGAGACTCTTGCGGCGCATTCAAAGTCCCATGACGCACCCAGGCTAAGATGTGCTTCTCCCCAACTCGCATCTAACGCGGGTACAGCAGATTGACGGCTCTACTGTGCGACTGTAATGTGACTTTGTCTTGTAACCGCTTTGAGGGATGTCGATATGCCTGAACCCGCATTTGACCCGTACGACGCGTGGCTTGGCATACCACCGTCTGAACAGCCTGCGGACTACTACCGGCTCTTGGGGATCAATCGCTTCGAGAACAACCAAGAGGTCATCGCGCACGCGGTCGAGCGGCAGATACGCCACATTGAAACCTTCAAGAGCGGGACGCATGCCCGAGAAGCAGAACGGCTTCTCAAAAAGTTAGCAAACGCCCGCGACTGTTTGTCGGATGTTGCAAAGAAGCGCGTATATGATCGAGCGATGAGCGGAGCAGTCGCTGCGGAGAACTCCCCACCGATCGCCTCGGATACTCCAAAAACACGCTCACCGCAATCTGCAACAACTCGTCCACGACCGCGGACCCGAAGTCCACTTCTTGAAGTGGCGAAGATCGTGTTGGGCGGGATCGCCGGGCTTGTCATTGGCCATGCCATCTTGTGGTACGGCTTTGGGATCGATGTCTTGGGTGTGATGGACTCGCGTGATGAAGACACCGCCAAACGGCTCGCGCAAATCGACGTCGAAGCTCAGGTTGAGAACCGTCCGGATCGACCGCGAGAGGAAAGGCGTCGAGGGACTGGTGTTCTTCCGGAGCGACACGCGGAGACCATGAATACGGAGAGCAAGGACGCAGGTGCTTCGCTTCCGTTGCACAAAGAGTCGCCCGAAAACGACGAGTCCGTAACTACGCCGCTGGCAGAGGCACCGCAAACCGACAGCGTGTCACCGCCGATCGTGGCAGTCCCACCTGACACCGAGCAGGCGGCGATGGATCAGCAGGAAGCCCAGACTGATTCAGCTT
Organism: Pirellulaceae bacterium; assembly: GCA_041746275.1. Taxonomy (GTDB): domain Bacteria; phylum Planctomycetota; class Planctomycetia; order Pirellulales; family Pirellulaceae. The sequence goes on from JBGTHH010000571.1 coordinate 8,629, forward strand.
TCTCGAAAGCCAGTCCAGAGAACAACGACGAAGCACCAGTACGCTGGGTAGTTCCTCCGCCAGACGCGTTAGCCGCCGCGGAAGAAATCGTGCGATCCGTTTTCGCCGACGAGTATGTGTCGGCGAAAAAACCAGCGGAGAAATCTAATTTGGCAACCAGGCTGTTGCAAGTCGGGCTCGATACGACCGACGAAATGGCAAGCCGCTTCGTAACACTTCGTTCGGCGCGCAACGTTGCCGTTGAGGGTGGAGATGTTGATCTGGCATTCCGTGCCAACGACGCCCTGACCGATTCGTTCGCGATGGACAATCTAGCCGAGCATGCTCGGTTAGCCGAAGACATTGCAAAGGTATCACTGAACGACGAAGAGATGACGAAGCTTAAGCGTCGGATTGTCGAGTTCAGAGAGGAAGCGTTCGATCGCGATGTCTACCCGATTGCGCTTAGGCTCAACAATCTCGCACGAGATGTGGGGAAGGCAACGGACAAACAGTGGAGAGAGACTACGGATCGCTGGGCAAAGCGGCTTGAAGCTGGATCGGCTGCGTTTGACCAAGTTGAGGAAGCCCTCCAGACTCTTGAGTCCTCGCCAGAAGACACCGCTGCCAATTTAACGATCGGGCGTTACCGCTGCTTGCTAAAGGACCAGTGGAAAATCGGGTTGGC
>JBGTHH010000572.1:0-1659 GCA_041746275.1 Pirellulaceae bacterium
CCTGATCAACCGGCTTTCTGGAGTCACACGATGCCGCCTCTGAATCGCTACCGGGGCTTCGCCACATGGATCTTGCTCCTGGGGGCTTGCGATGCCTCAGCGCCCGCTCAGACGCCGGCAGTAGATGCCCTGTGGCGTGAAATCCAACATCCTGATCTGACCCACACCGCGATCGGGGTGACGCGCCGCGAGACGCCGATCGACGCGATACTCGCCAAAGAAGATCTCGATTACGACACAACGCGAACGCGAGTCTTGCTCGTGGGCGGCGTGGCTGGCGATCTGGCTTCCACGACTCAGGTGACCGAGGTGCTGCGTTGGTTTTACACTTCTGAGGCCGCGAAAGTGTATCGCGATCGATTCGCCCTGTCGGCGATTCCATGCTTAAACCCGGATGGCGTGACGCTGGGTGTCGGGCCTGGCAACGGCGCGGATGGGAATCTCACGCGGGGCTATCCACCTCAGGGAACCGCTTATAACAGTCTCACCGATCCGGAAGCTGCTTACGCGTGGCGCTGGATCGGTATGCACGCTCCCGACTTGATTGTTGAAGTCGCCAGTGGAAGCAATGGTAACGGAGATCGAATGTGGCTGGTTCCCGCTAGTTCCCGGGGACGTCTTCAGTCGCTGACGGACGCGTTGCATGGTGTCTTTGAATTCGCGGATGATAATTCCTTGGTAGCCCAAGTCGGTGTGCGTGCTCCGAGCGATACCGGCACGATTCCCGCCTTGCGACTGACTACATCGTCTGAACGTCTGATTGAAAGTGTGAATACGCTGTTCCAAGCTGCGATCGCAGCGGAATTCACCGGTCCCTCGCCCGCTCGTGCGGAGATTCAAAAGCGGTTGGCTCGCACGCCGCGCGTGTTGGCGGATCAACTCTTGGAACACTATGGCGGCAAGTTGGAGCAGGTCGTCTACATTCCCGCCTTGGCGGTGATCGCCCGCGCCCATCGCATTGCACGGGACACTCCTGAAGACCAGCCCAATCGGTTTGCGGCCGTGGAACAGATCGTCGAACCTTACTACAGCGGTCGTGTGGTTCCGGCCTTAAAGTCAGGGAGCGATCTGTCGGGACACTTGGTATTTTGCGAGTTAGCCGAGATTGTCGAGCCCGCTCGTCGAGCACGGTATGTGGAACTGGCCCAACGAGCCGCCGATCTGATCTTCGATGAACAGGGACTTGCCAAACCGGTCATGCCTTTCCATAGCGAAATGAGCGACGCCGTGTTCATGGGCGGGCCGATTCTGGCTCGGGTTGGTCAGTTGACGGGTGACACCAAGTACTTCGATGCTTGTGTTCAGCACCTCCGTTTCATGCAAAAACTGAACGTTCGTTCGGACGGCCTCCACCGTCACTCGCCTCTTGATGAAACCGCTTGGGGACGGGGAAATGGCTTTCCCGCGATCGGTCTGGCCATGTGCCTGAGCGCGTTTCCCGAGTCTCATGCAGCGCGGCCCGAACTGCTCGAAGCCTTCCGAAGTCATCTGAAGGCGCTCGCCAAACACCAGGATTCGACGGGTTGCTGGCATCAGGTGATCGATCGTCCCGAGAGCTATCGCGAGCTCACGGCGACCTGCATGATCACATTTGCCATGGCTCGCGGCGTTCATGCCAAGTGGCTCGCCGCCGACGAATATCAGCCTTTCATCCAGCGG
>JBGTHH010000573.1:0-4249 GCA_041746275.1 Pirellulaceae bacterium
GGCTTCCATCACAATCACAGCGCGAGCGGCCTCGAGCGGCGTGATCACATCGGGCGACCGATCTTGGCGGATACATGCGGCGAAGTAGCTCAGTTCGTTACGCAACGCTCCGACCAGCGTCCCATGCTGCTCCGGCCAATAATCGGTGTCGGGCATGTTGAGCCCCTGGCGATCTAGGATCGACAGACCGGTGTGGCCGCAATCGATGGTCAGCATCCCCTCGGTCCCCACGACCTCCAATCGCGCGTCGATGACCGTCGGTACGTTATCGGGGAGCGCCCAATTTGTCTCAACCACACCGATGGCCTCGTCGCCGAATTCCAGCATTGCCCAACCGACATCGGGATAGCGAAAGTTGTTCGTGCGCACCGTGCGACCATAAACTCGCGACGGCAGGCGGCCGAGAAACCACAGCATTAGATCGGCATCATGCACTCCGTCTCCCATAAGCGGCGAGATCTTATCGAGCCGCAACGGACCCGCCGCTCGTGGCAGGTTGCGTTTGGCATGGAGCGACACCAAACGCCCGAGCCGCCCCGCGTCGATCGCTCGCTTCGCCAGCGTGATGCGCGGGTCAAAGCGGCAGATGTGCCCGACCAAGAACTTGCCCGTGGCTGTGCGAGCCGCTTGCACTAAGGCGAAACACTCGTCGCGGGTGGCCGCCAGCGGCTTTTCGAGCAACACGTGCTTGCCGCTCGCCAACGCGGCTAAGGCAACTTCGTAGTGCTCTTGCCAGTGCGTCGTGATGCTCACCACATCGATCGTGGGATCGGCTAGCAGCTCACGGTAATCGGTAGTCATCCGCTGCACTCCGAGATCGGCCGCGGCGGATTGGAGTCGCTCGGAATTGCGATTGCACAGAGCCACAAGCCGCACGCCTTCGAGCGATTGCAACGTGCGCGCGTGAAGCCGACCAAACCGACCGACGCCGATGATGCCCCAGCGTAAGGGCGCTGTCGGGTCCAAGTGTGTCACGTGGGCTCTCCCATTGCGAGTGCGCTTGCCGCGCCACGGGGCAGCCAAATGATCTCGGCTTCCAGCGAGTCGGTCTCCAACAACGCGATGGAAGGCTGGCCATAGGTCCAACCGCTGGTCTCTCCTGGGTTAATCCACAAACGACCGCCTTCGTCGCGATGGATGCGTGGCTTATGCGTGTGCGCGTACACCACGACGTCCACGCCCTCGACCGGCTCGCGGAGCAACTCCCGTTGATGTGTCAACAGAACGCGTGTGCCATCGGGCAGGCGGAAGCAGAAGGGCGGGTCGCCAATTTCACCAATGATTTGCAGGCCGCCGCGGACTCCCACTTTGTTGCCTTCATTGTCCCCAAAACTCGCTCGCAGGGGGCAGTTCAACTTGCGGAGCGGTGGAATCGCGAATGTCGACACGAGATCTCCAGCGAAAATGACAAACTCACACTCGCGGCGATTGAATTCGGCCACCGCCCAACGGATGTTGTCGAGATGGTCGTGAGTGTCGGCGAATATTCCCACGCGCATAGACCACGCTTCACGCGCTGAGCGTTCCTTTGGTGCTGGGCACGCCACTCATCCGCGAATCGGATTCGACCGCCATACGCAGGGCTCGCGCCGCGCTCTTGAAAATCGCCTCGCTGATGTGGTGACTATTGCGGCCGTGATGCAGCACGACGTGCAAATTCGCCAAGGCATTGGCGGCGGTGGCCTGCCAAAAATCCTCGACCAGTTCGCTATCGAAGTCGCCAATCTTGGGTGAAGGGAAACTCGCTTGGAATACCAGAAAATAGCGCCCGCTCAAGTCGATGGCGGTCGTGACTAGTGTCTCCTCCATGGGCAGCGTGAAGTGTCCGTAACGACGAATCCCCGCCTTGTCACCCAGAGCTTGACGTAACGCCTGGCCAAAGCAGATGCCCACGTCCTCGACCGTATGATGCTGATCGACATGCAAATCGCCGGTAGCGGTCACGGTCAGATCGATCGCCGAGTGCCGCGCCAACAAGTCCAACATGTGATCCAAAAAACCTACGCCCGTTTCGATCTGTGACTGGCCCGAGCCGTCGAGATTCAACTCGAGCACAATCGAAGTTTCCTTGGTCTGGCGATCGACTCGGGCGAGGCGTGGCATGATGCGGGGAATTCCTTCACTGGAACGCGGTTAAAGCAGGGACTTCAGCAACGTGGTACAGGCGTCGATCTGTTCGTCGGTGCCGACACTAATCCGCAAACCGTCCGACCACCGGGGATAGTTCATGTATCGGACCAAAACGCGGTTGCTTTTCAATCCCTCATAGAGCAGTTGTGCCGGTCGTTCCGCGTGGGTACACCACACGAAGTTCGCTTGGGAGGGGATGACCGAAAATCCGAGTTCCTCTAGCCGGGAAGTCAACGTCGCACGAGTCTTGAGGATCTTGGCTCGGTTGTCCATGAACCAGACTTGGTCGTCGATCGCGGCCGTCGCTCCCGCAATCGAGAGCGTGTCGCAGTTGTAAGAATCCTTGACCTTCAGCAACTGTTCGATGATCTGAGGTTGAGCAATCAGAAAGCCAAATCGCAGACCGGCCAGCCCATAAGACTTGCTCAACGTACGCGACACCATGACCTTTTCACACTGTCGCACCAGGTCGAGGCAGTTCTCGTTGGCGAAGTCACCATAGGCCTCGTCGACCAGCAGCGGGCAGGGCAGCGCCCGAGCGATCTCCAGAATGCGGGATGGCGGCACGATCGTCCCCGTCGGGCTGTTGGGATTCGGTAGGAAGGCGAGCTTCAATTGATCGTCCGCGGCGTGGAAGGCATCGGGGAGCGACCAGTCGGCGTTGAAGGGAATCTCCTCGAAGTCCGCGTTCTGGATTTCGGCGAGCGTACGGTACAGGATGTAACTGGGGTAAGGCAGCCGCAGCAGATCTCGCTCGCCGACAAACGCACGAGTCAGGATGGTCAAAATGTCATCGCTGCCGTTGCCACACAGAATCCAGTCCGGATCGCCGTCGAGGACTTCCGCCGCACGTCGCCGAAACGAACCGGCCATGGGATCGGGATACTTCGACAAGCCTTGTTCGAGCGCCGATTGAATCGCCTGGATCACCTTGGGAGAAGGCGGGTACGGATTCTCGTTGGTGTTCAGCTTGATGAACTTCCCCGCTTGCGGTTGTTCACCAGGCGTATAGCCGGACATGGCGGCGATGTTGGAACGAACTAGCATGGCACGCTTCACGATCCGAGGCTGGTGAGGGAAATCCGAGGCAATGAAAGATTCATCCGAGACGAATATCGATACTGGCGCGATGGGCGGTCAGGCCTTCTTTGTCGGCCAACGTCTGGACCGCCGGAGCAATCTCGCGCAAGGCCGACTCGGTGAAGGAAATGACACTGCCCGTGCGGAGGAAGTCGTTGGCGGTGAGCCCCGAGGCCCAACGTGCCGTGCCGCTGGTGGGCAAGACATGCGAAGGGCCCGCCGCATAGTCGCCCAACGCCACGGGAGTATAGTTGCCCAGGAAGGTCGCACCCGCGTTCTGGATTCGGTCGGCTAATTGTGCCGCGTTGTTCGTGGCGATGTGCAGGTGTTCTGGAGCAATGGCGTTGGTGATCCGACACGCTTCGTCTTCGTCGCGCACCAGGATCAAGCATCCAAACGCCGCCAGACTCTGCACCGTCAAGTCGCGACGCGAGAGCCGTGCCACTTGCTTAGCCAGCTCGACAGCGGTGGCTTCCAAGACTTGTTCGCTCCACGTGATCAAGATGCTCGCGCCCGGAGCGTGCTCGGCTTGCGCGAGCATGTCGGCGGCGGTGAAGTCGGCACGCGTCGAATGATCGGCAATCACCACCACTTCGCTCGGACCGGCGATCGAGTCGATATCCACTTCACCAAAGACGTGCTTCTTGGCCAACGCCACGAACAAATTGCCGGGTCCCACGATCTTGTCCACCTTGGGGAGACCCGCGACTCCATAAGCGAGTGCGGCGATCGCTTGTGCCCCACCCACACGATAGATCTCGTCGACCCCGATCTCGTGACACGTCGCCAGAACATCGGGATTGTTTGCACCGAACGCGGTGGGAGGAGCCACAATCGCGATCTGCTCGACTCCGGCGGCCTGGGCGGGCACGGCCGTCATCAAGACCGTCGAAGGATACGCCGCCGCGCCACCCGGCACACAGATCCCGATGCGAGCCAAGGGCCGATAACGCTGCCGCAATACGACCCCGGTGGGCCGAGTCACTTCCACGTCGTGATGCAGGATGGCGCGTTGAAACTCGAGGATGTTCGCGCGCAC
>JBGTHH010000574.1:0-12562 GCA_041746275.1 Pirellulaceae bacterium
TCCAAAGAAACAAGCCAAGCGGTACGGAGATCAGCCCGAAGAGGCACAAGCACCACATCGGGCTTCCGTGGTTGATGAGATCTCCCGCATCACCGATACCGTCCAAGGAACCAACGCCGATGTAGACACCGTTGGCGATCAGGCAGAAGCCCGAAAAAAACTGGACGAGATACCAGCCGCGAAACTTCCCCATCTTGAACAAGCCAAGCAGCCCCACGGGTGCGAGCACGCCGATCAGAGGTCCCAGCCAAGCTACGATGAGCGGATGCGGGTTCTCGGCCAAGTCGGTTCGCGAAATCGTGAGTGGGTGTAGCACAACTTGCGAGACGGTACCGCCGGTGCCCAGGGCGGCGATGACATGGCCCAGTTCATGGACCGCTTGCATGGCAAGCCAACAGAATGGCAAGAAGGTCCCGACCAACAACAACCGATACCAGCTCATCGTTCCAACTCCGTTACGCAGCGGCCGTGATTGTAGCCCGCGATCGCTGGCCGCTGCTACAATGCGTCCATGCCAAACGAACGAGACGGAGCAAGCGCGAATCCTTACGAGCCACCGTCAGAATTACCTGACGACGCAATGATCGAACGGCAAAGCGGGCGGCTACCGTGGTGGCTGCGTCCGGGCGGCACGCCAAGCATCTTAGTGGCGTTGCCATTTTTTTTCTTCCTGATGATCGCGATCGTGATATCGCTCTTGCTGTCGATCATCCAATGGCTATGGCAATGAACTTTCTGCACGACAAGCCGAAGCGGTGGCGGCCAAGTTGCCCACCGGGACACCGGCGTGTTAGATTGTCAGAAGCCATGTCGTGGCAGCTCGATTCCGTCACGACATCGCCTCCTTCGACAGGGGCTCTGTTACGGAGGAAGGTGTTATCATGCAACAACGTGACTTCGTAGTTGCCCTACTGTTCGTAGTTGTCGTTCAAACTGGCTGTGATCGTTCTGTCGAAACGCCAACCGCTCCGCCTGTTTCCCAGTCGTCGATGCAACCGACTACGGAACAGCCAGAACTTGACGAGTCCGAACCCGAGATCGCGTCGACAGTAGGACAAGATTTTCTTCAGCAGTTTGCGGCAATGAACTCCAAAGGGTCCAAACACGAATCCGAATTCCGATCGGGCCACGTCACTCCCATCACGACCAGCGCCGTTGAAGTCAACACGAACGAGCGCGGCTTTACGATCCAACTGCCCAGCCACTCGCCGATTCCAACACCGACGTTGTTTCAAGGCCGTCTGTACGTAAGCGGCGGATTTAGCTCTGAGGAGTACTATTGTTTCGACGCACGCACGGGCGAGGAGATTTGGGGCGGGGAGTTGGACGACGATGGACCGTCTTCCGCAATTCCCTATAGGGACTCGATCATCTTCGGTTGCGAGTCATGCACGATTTTCGCATTGGCAGCCGAGACGGGTGAAATGAAATGGTCGCATTGGCTCGGCGATCCGTTGCTCTCGATGCCCACTCTGGCCGATGGTCGCGTGTTTACGGTCTATCCGGCATCGCCGCCAGGTGCGGCTGGGAATGACGATGACGACGCGGATTCTTTAAGTGCCGATGAGACGGGCACGGGTTCCTCCGCAGCGCCCGATACCGTTGACCCCAGTCATGTCGCCATCTGTTTGGATGCCGAAACCGGCGAGATCCTCTGGCAAAAGTGGCTGGAAAGCGACTGCATGACGGCTCCCGTCGCCGCGGAAGGGGATCTCTATTTGGCGACGCTCACCGGAGTGCTTTACCAGTTTGGACAACACGACGGGCGGATCAAGTCGGCGAAGCAGCTTCGGATCACATCCATACCGGTTGTCACCGCCGATGGAATTTATTTGACGCGACGAGTTGACGAAGAGGGTGCTGAGATCGCCGAGTGCATCGCGTTGCACGACCTTTCCACGATTGAACCTCGCTACGTCGCTAGTCGACGGCTGGCTCCGTATCTTGATCAAGCCGTACAGCGATCTGCCAGTTACAGCGTCGACGCAGCAGGCTTTGAAACATCGAATGGAATTGGCGGAGGATTCGGGGGAGGATTTGGTGGTGGCGGAGGGTTTGGAGGAGGTGGTACTTTTGCGGTCGCAGACGAGTCGGCGGACTTGCCATTCCCGGCCAATGCTGACGAGCAAGCTCCACCACACCTGGGCATTCCGGACGAACCGGCGAACTCGTCTGATCCTTTGGTCCGAACAGAGCTTCAAGCGGCCGACAACATCGGGTTGGGAAACGTCTCGACGCTGCAGAGTTTTCAAGGCTCGCGTGTGCTGTACTGGAATGGACGAGTTTACAGTTCCATGGGGGACGTGATTGTCTGCACTTCAGCCAAATCGGGCGAGCAAGTCTGGACGAAACAAGTCGCTGGCGATCTGCGACAAGTGGGCGGGCACTTGGCATCGCCGCCGGTCGCCGCAGGCGGATTCCTGTTTGTGGCCACCGTGGACGGTGCGATACTGCAACTTGAACCAGAATCGGGGGAAGTCGCGGCGACTCACCAGATCGATGCCGAGTTACGATTTCCGCCGGTGATCCATGAAGGGCGAATCTACGTCGGGACTCAGGATGGCCGCGTCGTCTGTATCGATACGGGAGACGAGCGCCTCAGCGGTTGGCCCATGTGGGGCGGGGATGCAGGTCGCCGCAACGTCGTGATTTCAGAATGACGGACAAGCGTCCGCGTTCAGGATCGGCATCGGCCAAAAACTGTTTCTGGAGCAACAGCTCGAAGAACGACTGTGGGAGGACTTGTGCTTCATGTCATACAGTTTGTCATTGCTTGAGATCATTCTCAATCCAAGCGATCCAGCCAATCCACTTTTTCGTAACTTGAAAATTGGACCAACAGTCGACTACGATAGGGACTCAACCAGGGGCCTGGTTCGATGAGGAGAGTCTTCCATCGCTCTTCCGGTGGAGGAGTGGATGTGGTGGTCGTGTGTTTCGTCGTGGACGGTTTGGCTTTCCGTTGCGGCATGAGCGTGCCTCCTTGGCGAGGTAGTGGAGAAGTGGGGAAGGGCTGACTATGATGGAACGGTCGCGGAAGGGTTCCCACGGAGTTGTGGTACATGATGATGAAGCACGTCTGGAGATTCCTGTTGTTCAGTCGGTTGATGCTGATACTCGGCGCGCTGGCTCCGCTAGTGGTGGCTCAGGAGGTGGAAGAACCGGTGGCGGAAGCCGCAGTCGCGAAGAAGACGCGCGAGGTCGCCCCGCCCCGAGCGCCAGACATCAACGACCTGCCTGTGCCGCTGGACGCCATTCGCGGGAACGTTCTCGATCTGGAACGGACGGGATACTTTACGGTCGAAAGCGTCGCTTATCGCACGCAAGGACGCGGATACGAAACAATCGTCTGGACGCTACGCGTGAACAAGCCCGTGACGTATCGGCACATCGAGATGATGTTGCGTGAATACCGCGACGTGCGATTTTACTCGACACACGAAAATACGCGGCCCCACGACATCCTCGCGACGTTGCTGTACTACCCCGAACGCATCCCGTTAGGCGCGGCGAACAACCGACGGCTCGGGAGGGGCGACGAGTTTGACGTGTGGGTGGAGGTGCCCACGAACCATCGCGAGAAGCTGATGAGCATGCAGGCCGATACGATGGTGCTGCGCCGGTGGCCGTACTAGCGCTTCGTCAGGACCAAGAACAAACCGAACCAGCTCAGGTCGAATAATCTGAGTTGAACTTGACGTAGTCGACCGTCAAGTCGCTGGCCCAAAAACGGACGCTCGAGTCACCTTCCCCCAAGGTCAGCCGCAAGCGCGTCTCGTGGTGCTCGCGGATCGATGCCGACACCGTTGCGGCGTCGAACTCGACAGGCATACCGTTCCGATAGACCAGCAGATCATTGATCGCCAGCGACATTTTCGCCGGATCGAACGGCACTCCCGCGTAGCCAGCCGCCGACACGATGCGGCCCCAATTGGGGTCGGCACCCGCGATGGCCGTTTTCACCAAGGCACTATCGGCGATCGTCTTGGCGATGCGATGGGCCTCCGCGCGGCTGGCGCATCCCTCGACGTCGATGGTGATCAAGTGCGTCGCGCCTTCGCCATCGGTGGGAATCATCCGCGCGAGCTCAATGCAAACGGTCGTCAGCGCTTGTTGCAGCCGGTCATGATCGTCGGGGCCCGACACACCGACCGAGGAACCGCCACTCGCCAATAACAGCACCATGTCGCTGGTGCTAGTGTGCCCTTCGACGCTGATGCAATTGAAACTCTGATCTGCGGCGACGGTCAGCATCTCCTGTGCCGTGGTCGGATTCAATACGGCATCCGTCATAACGACACAGAGCATGGTGGCCATGTTGGGGCCGATCATGCCGGCACCCTTGGCCATGGCAGTGATCTGCACGTTTCCCTGCGACAGTTCGATCGTGCGGCTGGCCGTTTTGACGAACTGGTCCGTGGTGGTGATGCCTCGCGCGGCCGCATCAAACGACGCGGCATCGGTACCGAGTCGAGCCTGTGCCGCCGTGATGCCAGCGGCGACTTTGTCCATGGGCAAGAAGTGACCGATAATACCGGTCGACATCACCAGGGCTTGGTCTTCGCCGCCACTCACGGTTGCCGCCGCTAACCGCGTCATCTCGCGGCAGTCGCGCGCGCCGCGTTCGCCCGTACAGGCATTGGAATTCCCCGAGTTGACAACGAGTGCGCGGAAACGATCATACGGGGTCTTCTCGCGATTCTGCGTGACGGATGCCGCCACAACCAGATTCCGCGTATAGACCCCCGCCGCGACGGCATCTTGGTCCGTGACGATCAGCGTCAAATCTTCCTTGGCGGGATTGGATTTGATGCCACAGTGAACGGCGGCCAGACGAAATCCTCGAGGAACAGCATGGCTCATCGTGTCAAAACCTTGGTGAGGAGTTGGATTCACAGCAGTGCGGTGATTTCCGGGAAGCCGTGCATGAGGTTGAAATTCTGCACGGCGACTCCCGACGCGCCTTTAATCAAATTGTCGATGCACGACAGCACAATCACTCGGCCCCGGACGAGCCGCACGGTGAGATCGCAGAAGTTCGTCCCCGTGACATCCTTAGTAGCGGGCAGATGTTCGACGATCCGCAGGAACGGGTGATCGGCATAGAATTCGCGCATGAAGTCCAGCAGTTGATTCTCCGTCGCCTCCCGCGCCGGTTGGGCATAGATGGTACAGAAAATACCTCGATCCATGGGCACGAGATGGGGCGTGAAAATGACCTGCACCTGCTGACCGCTACTCAACGACAGGATCTGTTCGATCTCGGGTGTGTGGCGATGCCGACCGACCGCATAGGCCGACAGACTTTCGTTGCATTCCGGATAGAGCGTGGTCAGTTGGGGCGAACGTCCCGCGCCGGAGATGCCGCTTTTCGCGTCGATGATAATGTTCGTGGGCTCGATCATCCCGTGATGCAACAGCGGGGCCAGCGCCAGGATCGACGCGCTGGTGTAACAACCGGGGTTGGCCACGAGTTGGGCGCAGGGAATCTCGTTGCGAAACAATTCCGGCAGGCCATAGACCGTTCCTCCCAACCGATCGGGATCGGGATGCTTGTGGCCATACCACTCGGCGTAGGACTCGGCACTTCGCAAGCGATAATCGGCACTGAAATCGATGATGCGGAGCTCCCCTTCCAGCATCTTCATGATCATCGCCGCCGACGTGGCGTGAGGCAGGCAGCTAAAGACGCAATCGGTCCGCGCGGCGACCATTTCCGGGGCGAGATCTTCCAGACTCACTTCGAGTCGGCCCAGCAGTTGCGGATGGATCGTAGCGACGCGGGGACTCCCCTCCTGGCGACTCGTCAACGTGGTGATTTCCACGTGCGGATGCCGCAGCAAGATCTTGATCAGCTCCAGCGCCGTGTAGCCCGTCGCTCCCAGGATCCCTACCCGAACCATCGGCAACCTCGCAATACGTGTAACATTGGTGCAGCGAAAGAAAGTGCGCGTGTCGTGGCATTCAATATAGCCTGCCCTCACTCATCGCCAAGCCGGTGGTGCTCGGCGACGAACTGGCTGACCAACGTCAAGAGTTCCGTCAGGATCACATTGGTGGCACCCCAGATGAGATGGTCTTGATATTCGAGATGAGGAATTCGGAAGTGGATTCCCCATCGCTCCAGCACGTGCGTGCCACGTCGTTGCGGATCGAGAAGTTCGACAAGGGTCGGCTCGAGCAGGTTCGCCACTTCCTCGACGCTGGCGTGGAAATCGGGTCGCTCCGGCGTCCAAGCCACGCACGGCGTCACCAGGAAGTTGCTGGCGTAGACATAAACGGGCGAGAGTCGACCCAAATGACACAGGGTGGAACCGACATCGCCCAGCTCCTCGAGGCCTTCGCGAACGGCCGCTTCCTCCACGGTTTCGTCCGCCTCGATCCGTCCGCCGGGCAGGCTGATTTGCCCGGCATGTGATGTCAGCGTCGCGGTCCGTTGCGTCAGCGCTATCCGCCAGCCCGCACGGTCGGGATACAGCAGCAGCAACACGGCGGCGAACCGCGCGTCGTGAGGCGGCGGGCCCGCGTGACGACCATAGTTCAACTCGGGAGCCACCTCAATTCCCTGTTGCCACCTTGGCAGTGGTTCCTTCAATCGCCGCGCCAACCAGCGGGGCAGTTCGTCACGGTGAGCAACCTGCACGTCGTCAGTTCTCCTGCTCGATCACTGCCCCGACAAGCTCTACGGGTAGTCGATACACCTCGTAGATTGAACGGCGATCGCTCTCGACCGTCGTCTGCGGCGTGGGATAGACGCGAGCAAACCCCAGCGTTCGTCCGCCGCGACTGCGATCGACGACGATATAACGGAAGTGGTACTTGCGAGCCAACTTTAGTAGTTCGACATCGCTGTGAGCCGAAAGATCGTATCCTCTAACTTGCCTCGGAAAAATATCGTCCATGCGACGCCTCCACTCCAACACGCCCGCGGCATCTTGAGGCACGTCCTTCCATGCGACGACCTCGCCGCGCTGTGCGTACCATTTGAAGGTTTGCTGATGGCGTGGTGTGAGGAACACCTCGTCGGTCGGCGTTGTGCGAGCGATCCAATCACACACGGCCAACCAATCGTGATACTGGCCGCGCCGTTCATCCGACGAATCGCCATGGCTTTGCGATTGCACCACCGCCGAGGGCCGAGGATCAAACCAACGCCGTGCGAACACATCCGCAGTATTCAAGGTTACCAACAGGATCACAGCGGCCAAGGCCCACTCCGCCGATCGACGCGACGTTAGCCGCAATTGGATGATCGCCAGCGCGCCCAACAGCGCGACTCCCATCGGCACCATCACGTCGGACAAACGGAACCAGTAATAACGCAGGAGCTGCGCCGCCAACGCTTCGCGGTACATGGTGGCTTGGTCGATCGCGATGCCGATGCTCGCGATCACGACGCTACCGACGACAAACCAACACAGCCTCGCAACCGGCGTCGTGGGTTGCACATAGCGCCACGCCATCATCGCCTGTAAGTTAGCCTTTTCAGGCTGACTCGCAACGGGCTTCGTGGGTTGCACATAGCGGCACAACCCCACGCCAATCAACACCAACGCGGCATGTCTCAGGAAGTAAAGATGCGAAACCGGCACGACAATGGGCTGAATTCCTAGGTAGGCCAGATCGAATGTCAGACGCTGGCTGAGAATTTGATGGAATAGCAGATGGTGGGCTAGTCGTTGATGCACATAGATGGCGTTCGCTGTGCTGACCACATCGGGAGTCACTCCCATGGACAACGCCAAGGTGGGCACCAGCCCCAACAACGCCAGTAGCCCACCCACCACGAGCGACGGGAGCATGCTGATCCAGGCGGGACGCTCCCTGCCGTAACAGCACCAGGCGATCATCGCGGCCACCACCGACCAACCTCCCACCAAGACATGGAAAGCCGCCGCCACGCCGAACAAGATCCACATGCGCTGCCAGCGGTCGCGTACCAGCGCTTCGAGCCCGAGCAAAACGAAGACGTACGCGAAGCCTTTCGCTTCGACACCGCCAATCACCCACTCGCCCGCCATGTGTCCCAGTCGCAACAAGGTGGCGAACAAGGCCGCTGTGAGCAGCGAACACAACGGACCAGGCAGCAAAGCCACGCTTAGCCTGCGCCACGACCAAGCCAGTAAACCCCAAGTCACACCACGACCGATCCAGGCCACGGTCTCGAGCGACAGAAAGCGTGTCAACCAGCCGAAACTCCAATAGAACATCAGATGCGCGTCGGCCGATTCCAGGAAGATATCGCCGCGACACCAATCGGGATTCCAATAATGTTTGGCCTTGGCGAGATAGTGGGCTTCGTTGACACTCGGAGGTGCCTCGCCCGCCAACACGAAGAACAGGGTGACCAACAGCAGGATCTCGACGACAGCCAGCGCGGTGGAATTCGTCACTGGAACTACGGCGAGTAGCGATCGAGGCTGGGGCTGAAGCAGAGGCATAACGCCATCTTTCCTACACGCGAAGCGAGTGTCCAGCCCACACAGATGTCGCGAGAAGTTTCCTCTGACCGTCAAGGCTGATCGGCATCGTCGTTCGCGCGTTGCAGTCGCGCGATCCGAGCCGTGAAGTCGCGGGCCTCGTCGTCGCGACCGGTGGCGCGACACATCTCCGCCAAGTTCGTATACGGCACCACCAAAGCTTGTTGGTCGAGCGTGCCGGAAGTGGTGGCCTGCTGCATGAGACTCAGTCCGCGTCGCGTGAGGCTGAGTGCTTCATCCTGGAGTTGATTCTTCCAGTACGAAACCCCCATGCTCACGAAGCGTTCTCCGTGGCGGCCGAGTTCGTGTTCGGCCGACGCCGGGCGTTTCTGCTCGAAATGCAACAAAGCGCGTTCATACCAACGAACCGCTTCCGAGTGATCTTGGTGCTGGACCGCATGGATCGAGCCGATTTGAAAGAACAGGCTGCCAATCACGTATCGCGTGGGGGGATGCGAACTGCGGCTGCTCGCCAATTGCTCCGCCGTGGATATCACTTGGTTGGCATATTGCAAAGCTTGGGCGTTCCGATCGCGCAACTGTTCCAGACGCGCCGCCGCGACTGTGGCTTGCAACAGCTCCCACTGAATGTGTTGCCGATAGAGAGGGTCTTCCGACGTGGCCAGCAACGATTGCGTTGTGCGTTGAACGGCCGCGAAGACATCTCCGGCATCGTCAACCTCGACGTCCATGTTCGCATAAGTGGTCAGCGTTCGCCGCGCGACTCGAAGCGGTAACAGGCGATCCGCGCGATCGCGCTCGACAAACCCTTTCGCCAACTCGTCCGCATTGCGCAGCCACTTGGGTACGATCGTTTCCTTCTGAGCCCACTCGCCTAACGCGATATCATGGGCCGTGCCTAAGTAGGCGTCGATCAAGATTTCCTCCGCATCGTGCCGCGGGCCTCGATCGGTTTGCGATACCAGCGGCGTCGCCGCTTTCACGGCGGCGAGATGATGTTCGATCGCCGCGCGGTAATCCGGTTTCGGGCCGGAGGCTAACAGATCGCCCAACACCACTTCCGCGCGAGCATGGGTGTTGGGCGTCGCACTGCGCAACTCCAGCACTCCCTTGACCATATCGATGGCCAAGTCACGTTGTCCGTCGTCGGCCAATAGCTCCGCTTGCGTCAGCAGGTAGCGACCGTGGCCGGGTGACAAACGTACGGCTTTTCGACTTAGTTCCAGGGCATGGGCGTGGTCGCCCGCCGCCGCCAGCAGTCGCGCGCCCAGCCAATGCGCCTCGGCATGGTTCGCATCCAGATCGAGGACGTGCTCCAAGTCGGTCAGACGCTGCGTGTAATTCGCTGAGGAAGTTTGTTCGAACCGCAACAGGAAAGTCTCGGCCGACAAGGGCTCGAGTAGAACTTGCGACACGAGCGATTCCGAGGAGCCGACCGCGTAACTAAACAACACGCCTCGTTCGGGATAGGCCAGCCCCAACAACTCGCCCAGTTCGGTCTTCACCTGGACGGGAGTAAAGTGGGATAAGCCCAGATCGTTCGCCAGCTCTCCGACGGTCAGCGGTTGCTTGAGATGTGCGACGATCGACGACACGGTCTCGTCCGTTAGAAAGATTTGTACCTTGGCGAACGGACCAAGCTGGTATTCGAGCGTCGACTGATTGCCGGAGTCTTGCTGCTGGGCCGGTTGACCGAGCTTTGTTTGGACATCGTCGCGAGTTGACTTGCCCGGTGTAACGCCTTGAAAGTTCGCCGCCTTTAACTTCGCAGGTGCTAACGCATCCTTCTGTCCGGTCGTATCCGGAGGATCCGCCAAGAGCCGCTGTCCCGGCACACGCGCGGTCAGCAGGACCAGCATCAGCAGCGCGATGCGAAACCAGCTTGGTGAACAAGCCTTGGAGCGATACACGGCACGGTGCTCCTCGATACGAAAGCGGAATCGCCCGGTGATAACTACGGAGCCGCATGGCCAGCATACCGCCGGGGCGCGGGAAGTTTACTGATTTACGTCGTGTCGTCCAGAGAGATTACCGCGCGCGGCGACGCTAGCTGTGCAATCTCGACTTGCCCGATTACTCTAGGTTCTTTATCTCACACCAGCACGCACCTTCATCGCCCGAGATTCGCTTGTGAAAAAGCATCTGCTGACGCTCCTCAAGGTCGTGCTCCCCCTGGCCATTGTCGTGTGGTTGCTGGCGTCGATCGAACCGCACGAGCTCGCCAGCCTGCGAGACCGTCCCAAGCATTGGGGAATGCTGCTAGCGGCGTTTGGTGTGGTGCTACTCACGGTTCTCCTGACGTTCGTGCGCTGGTTCCTCTTGGTGCGCATGCTGCACATTCCCTTCCGTCTGCGCGATGCCTTTCGTTTGAGTTTTTTGGGTTATCTCTTCAACTTTGTCGGCGTTGGCAGTGTGGGGGGCGATCTCTTCAAAGCGTACTTCATCGCGAAAGAGCAGCCGCATCGTCGCGCGGAGGCCGTGGCCACGGTCGTCGTCGACCGCATCGTCGGACTGTACGCCTTGCTCGTCTTGACCAGCCTGACGATTCTGATTAGCGGCATTCCAAGCTCGCCCATGGCCTTGCAAGCCATCTGTCAAGCGACGTTGCTCGCGACCGTCGTGGCAGGGCTCATAGTCCTGTTGATCCTGGTTCCCGGTTTCACCACCGGAAGCTTCGCGGAGCTGCTCATCAATCTGCCACGAATCGGATCGACGCTGGGAAAACTGATCAAGTCGCTACGTATGTTTCGCGCTCAGGTCGTGTTGATGCTGGGCATCCTGGGGATGAGCATGGCCGTCCACGGTTTGCTGGCGGTGGCCTTCTACTTGATTGCGAGCGGTTTGTTCGGGCAGGCACCGACGTTGGGCGAACACTTGATCATCGTGCCACTGAGCAACGTCGCCGGCGCGATCCCCTTCATGCCCGGCGGACTTGGGACATTCGAGTACGCGATGGAGGAGCTATACAACTATGTACCCGCCGACGGCCCCGGTGATGTGATCGGTGTGCTCGTAGCGCTGTCGTACCGACTGATCACCATTGCGATCGCGGCAATCGGTGTGGTGTATTACTGGATTAGCCGCCGTGAGGTTCAGCAAGTGCTCGCAGCCGCCGAACGCAGTCGTGACGACGACGCGACTCAGCAGTGATTAACCACGCGTCACCGTACGTCGGCACCGTCGCCGCTCACATCCTGATTGGCGATCGCCACCTCGCCACCTTCCCGTACCAGTGCCGGAGCATGAGGTGACTCGATCAAGTCGCAATTCAATAGTTCCGTCCGCGAAAAGCCCTCGGTGCGAACCTGAGCCGCGCCGTTGTCACCGACCAAGCAGGCCACAATTCGCACGCGCGACGCACCACCGACCGAGATGCCACTGCGACCGTTGCCTCGGCAAGTCAAGCCGACCAACGTGGTCTCAAACACGCTGTCGTGTGCGTTGATGCCGTCCAGTTGAAAGCCCTGCACAACCAGATCGGTGATCAGGATGTAGCGGGCTTCGTAAACGGTGATTCCGACGGGCAGCGAAGTATGTGTCAGAGAATACTGTCGAGGCAGCTTGTCTTTCTCGACGCAAAAGTACAACTCGCGTTCGAACAGACACCACTCCAACGGTTGCAGCTCGGGGAAGCCCACTTCACGATCGACATAACGACGCACCAACGGCTTGTTATCGAGAAACAACAGTTGAAAACTGGTGCGGGGAGGTTGAAACTTGAAGACGTTTCCCTCGTGGTGTTGCCACACATCCTCCGGCACGGGAGCCGTTCCATCCAGCTTGGCTCCATTGCCGACAATCGTGAACGGGCGCGTCGGCGAACCGCTGTGCTTGCCGGCCTGTAACGTCACGCTCTCGTGATACGGCTCGCCTGTATCGACCAGGATCACGCGGTCGGTCCCTTCGGCCAAATACAAGGCTCGCCGCAGCGATCGCACCGGCCCACCAGCTCGACCGCTCACCAACTCGGTCGACCCATCACGCCGATCATCACCCGCGACGTTGTTGACAAAAATATCCCGCGCCGAGGACGCCGAAACGCTGAGCAACAACAGGCCAATCGATAGCCACGCGGGGAGGCTGTGAAAAAATTGGGACAGGCACCTCGCAGCTACGCGAAA
>JBGTHH010000575.1:0-2733 GCA_041746275.1 Pirellulaceae bacterium
CTTACCGTCGGAGGAAAAGCCAAGCTCGTCAATCGCGAACCCGCACCGATAACTCTTCATCGTGTCGCGGTTGCTCAGGTCCCACAACCGTACAGTCTGATCTTGTCCTCCGCTGGCTAGGTATCTCCCGTCAGGCGAAAACACCATATCCGCCGGGACGCCGGTATGGCCGCGCAAGTTCCGCAGAAAGCTGCGTGAAGGAACATCCCAGATCTTCAACGCGAACGTGTAGTAATCTGATGTGACAAGGGTTTTGCCGTCGGGCGACAGGGCCAAGGCTTCGACCCACCCCTCGTGCTCGCTTAAAACATCCTGACTGCGGTCCCAATCTGCGTCCCAGAGTCTCACGGTCTCGGGGCTGGCCGACACCAGCAATCGACCATTCGATGAGAAACGGAGTGACTTCACTTGGCGAATATGTCCGCGCAACATGTCGATTTGCCTGGATGTCGCCACGTTCCAAAATCTAATAGTGCGATCGTGACCTCCACTAGCCAGCGTTTCTCCATCGGGCGAAAAGGCAACTGACCTCACGGGGCCCAGATGTCCGAGGAGCGCAGGGCCAGCCCGCCGTGCCTTGATGTCCCAAAGGAGCACACGTGAATCGCCTCCACAGGTTGCGAGAAGTCTTCCATCAGGCGAGAAATCCAGGCCCCAGACATAGTCGGTATGTCCTTTGAGCGCCGCCCCGACCTGTTCTCCGGTTACCGCATTCCAAAATCTGACTTTGGCGTCGCCGCCTCCGGATGCCACGAGCTCACCGTCTGGTGAAAAGGTGACACACAAGGCAGGTCCTCCCGCTTCCCCATGTCCTGACATCGACCACGTTTGAGTACGGGTTTCAACGTCCCACAATTTGACACGACCATCATCAAAACTGGCGAGGGCGAGTTTTTCCCCGTCAGGCGAGAAGGTGAGATCCACTGCCGACTCATCATTGGCAAGAATGAACGGCGGCGCACCGCTCGTCAGATCCCACAGCTTGATGGTCCCATCGCCGTCAGCCGTGGCGAGCAATCCAGGTTTCGTTGGGCAGAACGCCAGCGCCGGAACCGATTTGGCGTGAAAAGCGATCGGCGGTAGTTCGCGACCACTGGGGAAATCCCAGACTCGAATGAGCTTTCCCTCGGCAACCGCGAGCGTATCGCCATCCGCCGAAAAACTCAGGTGAGATGAGGAGCTCCGCCACCAGGGCACGGTGCCTTTGGCCAACACTTCTCGCGTCCCCAGAGTCATGAGGCTCTCGTCCTGACAGAGCCCGCAGAGATAACGCCACTCAAAGCCGCGTAGATCCGTTTGGTTCGGTGCCGGCCGCTGCGACGCCAATAGTTCCTGTGCGCGTTCGAGATCGCCATCCCTCCAAGCCTGGTGTGCGAGGTTGACCTGGGCGGCGTAAAGTTCTTGGCGGCGCGTCTCTGCCACCTGCCGTACACTTTGTTCCGCTTTTCGCGCGATGTCCCGCTGATTTGCAATGACGAGCGTGCTGGCGACAAGCGTCACGGTGACCAGCGACAACGTGATAATCGTAGCCCAGGTCAGGATTAAATTTCTACGCGTCCACTTGCCGATCGTTTCGGAGATCGTGGGCGGCTTGGCCCGGATCGGGCGGTCCTCTAGGTGCGCTCGAAGGTCATCGGCGAGCTCTTGCGCCGAGGAGTACCGCTGGCCCATGTCTTTGGCCATCGCCTTGTGGACAATCGTCGCCAGTTCCGCGGGGATGTTGCGATCGATGCGACGCAGCAACGTCGGTTCCTCAAAGGCGATTTGCTTCAGTAATTGCTGTCGGTCTTCGGCCGGATAGGCGGGCCGCAAAGTGAGCAGCTCGTAGAGCGTCGCGCCCAAGGAGTAAATGTCAGCCCGATGATCGATGACGACTCTCTTGGCAAGCGCCTGTTCGGGAGACATATAGCGCAGCGTGCCAATCAAATCTCCGGTCAACGTGACACCGGCATTGGATTCGACGCGAGCAAGGCCGAAGTCAGTCACGTACAATTTCGCTGAACCATCGAGCAGCAAGTTCGCAGGCTTGATATCACGATGAACGATGCCCTCATCGTGCGCGTGCTGGAGTGCCGTTGCGGCCTGAATCCCCAAAGCAGCCACGCTGCGATAGTACTCGCGACGTGACGAATGGGGAATCGTGGAACTGTTGGCCTTGACGGCTGTTCCAACTGTTCCCTCAACCGCCTCACGATCGGCCTCAGCTCCGACGGATTCCATCACCGTATTGCGGTCTGCTTGGGCTCGATCGTCTATGCTACTTAAGCTCGTGACTTGACTGATGGACGATCCATCGAACTCTCTGCCTTCATCACGAACATGCCGAAGCGATGAAATGACGTCCGACAAACTCCGGCCCCGAACCAGCTGCATCGCGAAGTAGTGGACACCTCGTTCCTCGCCAACAAAAAAGACCGGCACAATGTTGGGATGATTAAGGGCCGCGACTATCCGAACCTCATTCTGGAATCGCCGGATCTTCAGCTCATCCACAAGTCCCGCGAGCGGCAGCACTTTCAAGGCAACCCGGCGGTTCATGGATATCTGTTCGGCCTCGTAAACGATACCCATTCCGCCCCTGCCGATTTGACGAAGAATGCGAAAGTCTCCAAGTTGTTTGTGTCGTTCGTGAGAGACTTTATCGCCGGCAGATTGCTCAGCGACTTGCAGTCCTGGGATCACCGTTTTCAAAAAGTCGCTGATCTCCGGATACTGCTCGACGAACTCTTCCAG
>JBGTHH010000576.1:0-2010 GCA_041746275.1 Pirellulaceae bacterium
AATTGGCAGCCTGAAGGCTGTACTCCAACTTCTAGCCTGGACAACACACTAGACACTGAGCGCCTGACGCGTCCGCTCGACCAACGGATTGTCCCTGTCCTCCGAGCCTTTGAGGTTAAAGACACTGCTCGCGAGGAAGCGTCCCCGCCACTCCGGCGACACATGGAAGTAGTCTTCTAGTGCCGCCGAACTGAACTTGTAATCGTGCGAATCGCGACCCTTCATGAAGATCAGTCGCCGCGCGGCGGTAATTAGCGACTGGGCTTGCTCCGCATCCTGAGCATAGGTCAGCACCTTGCCCGCGGCCTGAGTGCGGTTGCCGCTGACGTCTCGGAAGATCTCGTCGAGCGGTTGGTCCGCCGCGCCGATGGCGACCGGTTCGAGCGTATCGAGGCGAACGTCTCCCACCGCGCCGCGGCCTCGCATGGCTTCACGAAACAGCGGCAGGAACGCGGCATTCTGTAGGATCAGTTGTCGTCGCGTCTCGTCGCTCTGGCTGGCGTGAAACAAGTAGTGCAGCGCGTTCGTGGTCGTCACGGCATGGAGTCCCACAATACCGGGTTGCCGCATCAGCAGTTCGCCTGACCCCACCAGCAGCGCATCGTAAACGGAACGCGGAGAGATCCCGCCGTTGAGCAACTCGACAACCTGGTCACAAGATTCGTCGGGCGAACCTTCGCGCAGATTCGCCAGCAACTCCGTCGTGGCGGCGCTGTCGACCTGACCCTGCTGCCAATCGTCGCGAAGCTTGCGAGCCAATTCGGCGTTGCGCTTGCCCGGTCGATCCGGTCCCAGATCGCTTTGGGCGGGATTCGGCTCGCCTTGGTGATTCAGCAACGCATAGGCTAGCGAGCGCAATACGGGCTCGGCGTGTTGCCAACCGATGACTTCCAAGGTGCGCCAACTGTTCGCGACGAAGATTGCCTTGTGGCCGATGCTACGAAAATCTCGTGCGCCGAACTGCGAGAACAGCTCAAACATCTCGTCGGGTTCCGTGGAACGAACCAATCCTGCGACGGCGGCATCCGCAGCGGAAACATCCCACTTCCGCATGGCGTCGATGAACGCCTCGCGCGCCTTGTCGGGCGGCGGGACAGCGGCCTCATCCACGGGGCTCATGGTCCAATTGCCTTCCTCGACATCCCGGGCCTGTGAGGTTTTGAAATTGTCCAAAGCCCAAAAAATCGGCAGCCAGCGATCCGATTCGGGGGACGAGAGGCTCGCCAAGTGGGCGGAGTTCACCACCAGAACCGCGTGGAACTTGAAACCAACCGAGGGACGAGGCTGCACGTTGCGAACGCCAGCCAACTGCAAGGCCGCGAGCACTTCGGGATAAGTCGTACCTGAACGAATGCGTGCGCCGACCTCCTCCAATAGCTTCTGTCGCGGCGTTTCTTCGATCAAACGCACTAAGGGTTCGATCTCCGGGCGCAAACGCACGATGTTCGAGTCAAACTGCAACTCGGCGGCCGAAACGCGCGGCACTTGGGCGAGCCAAGCTAGGCCCTCGGTTCCCGCGATCGCACCACCAGCCATCGTCGTCAGAAAGTTGCGTCGTGTAGAGGAACTCGTCATCGGATGCTCCTTATGAACAAGGGGACTCGGCAGGGCATCGCGACCGATGCCACGTCACGCGCGGAACGCAGCCAGCGCATCATCGACTGTGGGATAAACCTGAAACACCTTGTTTTCAAGGTTGAGCGCCGTGAAGGCGTCATGCACGTGTTTCGTAAAGCCACACATCTTGAAGACGCCGCCTTCGGCGACAATGCGCTTCTTGGCGATGAGCAGGCTGTTGATGATACCTGTGGTACAGTACTCGACCACACCGAAATCAATCAGCAGTTTCCGCGGCTGATCCGCCGCAAGCAAGGCCATGAGCTCTTCGTGCAAGGCGTCTTGCAACACCAAGTCGGACAACTCGGTGTCCACCAATCGAAGAATGGTCACATCGTCTTGATGACGCACATCGAATCGTTTGTATTCAGCCATGCCTGCGGCTCCTGTCTC
>JBGTHH010000577.1:0-3891 GCA_041746275.1 Pirellulaceae bacterium
ACCAGTTGTTCGTCGACCAATCCAAACGGACCACAAAACTCCGCGTCCTTGTTGACGTTAACGGGCGAAGGCGAAGGTGCCGCGCCGTCGTAAACAAACGTCAATTTCAAATCGCCCCACTCCGCAGCGGACAAGAGCGTGCCGGGCAACAGTCCTAACATCAGCGCGAACGCAAAGCACTTTTTCATGATTACCATCTCCTCGCTCAGATCCCCGAATTCCACCGGTTACCGAGTAAATTGTGTGGGCAGCCAAGCCTAGCTGCCTTCGGGAAGGATCACCGATCCCCTCGCACGCGGGCAAAGAACCTTAAGCCTCGAATACACCAAAATCTAGCAAGTGTCCTTATAGTTAATTAGACGCGGGAGCGAACTTCACAACCCCCAAGTCGGTCGCCTGCCCATTCTGAATCTTCACGTCCACCCTGCCGCGTTTCCACTCCGTCGGCTTGCCGCCGATACTCACATCAGCGACATATCCGGCCTTCTCTTGCCAAAATTGAATGGTCCAGTCTCCGGCTGGCAAGTTGGGAATGGTCAGATTTCCATCCTTGTCGCTCACGGCGGAATACGGATTATCTCGAATCACCAGCCATGCGTTCATCCACGGATGGATGCTACACGCCACTGGAGCGGCGGGCAGTCGTTCTGTCTGGGGAAACAATTGATTCAACTTAGCACCGGCCGGCAGCGTGAAGTTGATCGGAGGATTCGCCAGAGTATCGATCTTCGTATTGTGCCCTACCGTGTCGGAGTTCTTCAGGACCAGAGTCTGCGGTGTCCATAAAACGGCAACTCGGGGTTCAAAGCGACATTTATCATTGTCCAAGACGATCTCATCGTGAACCTGGGCTAAATAGGAATCATGAATCGGAATGGGCGACTTATCCGTACCACGATAGAGCGTGGCCACCACGTTCTTAATACCACCATTCTCGGGATTCACGACAAGCGATTCATCCACCAATCCAAAGGTACCGCAAAACACTTGATCCTTGTTCACATTCAATGGCGCAGCCGATGGTGCCGTACCATCGTAAGTAAACCGAACCTTCAAGTCACCCCAACCCGTGCCCTTCGGCAGATTCTTAAGAAAGGCCGGCAAAGGCTTTTCCGCCGAGACCGCATCCGCTTTAGGCATCGGAGCGGGCTGTGGTGCGGGAGCCGGTTGTGGTGTCGGGGCGGGCGGTGTAGGGGTTGGAGCCGAAGGCGCGGGTGCCTCGGGTCTCGCTACAGGCGATGGAACGACACTCGCCGCAGGTGCCTCGGCTGGTGCCTCACCCGTGATTAACCCCGTCACGGAGGTCTGCTGCTTGGAATACTTGTCGTAATTCAGCAGCAAGTCAACCATGGCCTCCACCTGTTCAATGCTCGTGCCGTGATACAGATCCTGGCTAACACCGCCTAAGTGTTCGGCATCGGGATCATAGGGCACGTTGACCGGCATGCTAGTATATGGCAATATCGTTTTGGGATTGGCAATCCAGTCCCTCAAGTAGTCCGGTCGCAAACGGTTGTAGACCACCGCGAGATTCGGAGCCTTCGCACGGTCGGAACCGGTGGGCACAAAGTCGCCGACCAAGTGGCATTTGACGCAGTAGTTATTGTTGGTGATGATTTTCATCGCGTCACCGAAACGCGCCCCGGCACCCTCAGCCGCCTTTTGCTGGTAAGTCGCCTCCAGCATGGCTAAATAGTTATCCTGCTTCCGTTCGCTGGATTCATACGGATAGTCGGCGTTGTCGATCGCCGCGAAGTAATTCACCAACTTCGTCGCTTCGTCCGGTGACATGTTGAATCGTGGCATTCGCAGCACCACCGCCGGCCGAATCGGATAGGGATTCAATAGGAAGTCGTGCAGCCAACTACTCTGCACCTTCTCGCCTTCTCCGAGCAATGGCGGCGGCAGCCAACCCCACGCCTCGGTACCTTTGGCTGCGGGATTGACAAGCTTTTCACGCTCCACGACGTGACGCAACAGATACTTTGCTAAGAATCCACCGCGTGTGCCGTACTTCTTTTCGATTTGCGGCGCGCGAATGTTTAGCGGCAGCACACCGACCTCGAAGGTCGATCCATCCAACGCCGCCGGTCTCCAGAGATCAAACGGAAATTCCAGTTGGGTGGGCGAATAGGCGTCTTCGTCCTCCAAGGGGTCACCGAATTCATCGTAAATCAACGGCCTGACACCATCGGGCAGATCCTCCAGTGCGGGCATGCCACTCAAAGTCGCATGAATTCTCCCACTCGAGTCGGTCTTCTGACTGGCCAACAATTCCTGCTCGGTGAAATGCGTTCGCAAGAAAGGATAAACTTTGCCTTCGGGTTGTGCGGCAAAGCCGCCCGGATCGTGTGCTACGGTCCACTGCTCGGGTTCGAGCATATGACAGCCGGCACAATTGTACTTATCCAACACTTGCCGACCGGCGATGATCGCCTCCTGTCGGGCATCCGGCTGATAAACATATTTGGCAGCCGGTGGATCGGCCACCAGTCCTAAGACAAACGTGATCACCGCCTCCCGCTCCTGAGCCGTAAAGGGGAACTGCGGCATCAGCAGACGCTCGTTGTACTTCTTGTTCTCGGTTTTGTGATAATCGTAGCTCCGCGGTTCTTTGAGTTTCTGATAGATGAATCCCGAACGATGACCACTTTCGATCTCGCCGAAGTAGTAATCGCGCATCTCCTGGGTTTCGCTATTCTGAGCCGCGCGAGCATCATCTTGGGCTCCATGATCATGCCCGCCGTGACCGTGTCCTTCGAGATAATGGGTGATGTGCTCGAAGGCCAATCTGCCTGGATCTTTGCGGCCCCAATCCGTCAGCGCCGTGCCGATCGGCTTGGCGTCCTCAAAGCCCGAAATGTCATGGCAGCCGTAACAGCCGTACTTGGAAATCGCTCGACGACCGAGGTACAGCAACTTCGCATCGCGCGTCAGTTCGCCATCGGTGACGGTCCCGGTGGAATCGGCCAGCAACTCGATCTCCGCGCCACGCAACTCCTCACGAAATGTCGCTGGAATGCCCTCCTGAGCATAGCGCTGTGCGGCGGCCTCGGCGAAGGAATCCTTCAAATTCTCGAAAACCAAACGATCTAAGGTCTCCGCATTCGCATCTTCGGGAGTCACGAGCGTTCCGGCCGCCGGCGTCCAGTCCGTTACCGCCGCTTGCAAAAGGTAGGCCACAATGTCCGCGACCGGATCCGTCAACTCCCCGGTAGCTTGCTGAATCGGCTCCAGGAACATATCCGGCATCACCGTCCGAGCGTGGTAGCGTGAGGGCTGCTTGATCCAACTGTAAAGCCACTTCGGCCCGTTCGGATTACGCTCGGCACTGAACTTCGTTCCCACTCCGGAAAGATCCGGTCCCTGGACAATCTCGTCGCGACCTCGGAAGGTAGCGGTATCGGGGAAATCCTTGTTCGTATGACAGGCTAAACAGCCTCGTTCCTGAAATAACACTTGGCCACGTTCGACCGAAGCCTCGGCGACTCCCTCGGGAGGAGCCATGAAATCAAACTTCTGCGACCGCTCACTCAAATAGGTCACCATCCCCAAGATTTCAAGCGGCTCAAAAGCCTCCGCTTGAGCGTCATGGTGTTCCGTGAAGTGATCCCACAAGCCAAAGAACTGAGGCATCCGTGTGCTTGGCCGGAAGTTCTTAGGAGCCCGAATCCAATCGTACATGAACTCGCGATCGAGTTTGTGGCTGGCGAAACGGAGACTGGGACCGGGACGACGCAAATCGCCCGCACTTTCCACATCCTTGAAAAGTGGAACGATGTTGGTATGCGTCGGGGATGAGAGGACGGGTTCCGTCGCTTTGGCATCAGCCAAAAGGGCCTCATACAGTCGATGACGCACCGCATGACGCTCGGGATACTCGACAAGCTG
>JBGTHH010000578.1:0-3409 GCA_041746275.1 Pirellulaceae bacterium
CGACTTGAGGTACTCGATCAAGTCGTTAAGCTCGGCCGGTGAGAGAGGCCGCTGGCCAGCTACCTTGTCGGGAGCGTGAGGGCCGGTGAGCACTGCGGCCAACGATTTGGCTCGCCCATCATGCAGGAACCGCACCTTCCGATACAAGCCGCGCAGCGACGGCGTGTTGTAGCCATCATACCGATCCTCCGGAGCACCCAAGCCGACGTCGTGAATCTTGCCATCGGTGAAATAGGGGCCATGATGGCAGTTGGCACATCCCGTTGTTTCGCTGTGGAATAGTTGTTCTCCCCGAGCGGCGGCCGGTGTCAGCGAGCCATCTCGCTGGCGGAATGGATTGGGCGGCGGCTGGAGCTGTTCAAAGTAGGCCAGAATCGCCTGCGTTTCGTCGCCGACGAGCGGATCGCCTTGCATCGTCGTGGTAAACGAAGCGTTCATGGCGTCGTCCAAATCGGTTTGCCAACCGTGCCACGTCCAAGGACCCGTCTGGTGAATGTGATACAGCGGTAACACCGTCTTCATCGTCAACGGACTGCCATCGTTCATGGTATCCATGGCTTTCGAGTTGACTCCGCCGTTGTAATGGCACGTGTGGCAGCTATACCACTGATCCAGGCTGCGACGCCCGTCGTAGAAAATTTCCTGGCCGCGACGTACCAGCGACATCGGAGGCGTGGTCCCCAAAGCCAACTCGCGGACCACCTGACGCGACTCGATATCGACCTCCTGCACGCAGTCACGCAAATGATTGGCGACGTACACCGTGCGATCATCGGCCGCCATCGCGATTCCCATCGGACGTCCACCCAACTCGATTCGATAGAAGGCATCCTGATCGGTGAGCAGGCGTCGATCGATCAAATCGCCAGGACCTCCCACGCCAATGAACGGCAGTTTGGGCAGGCGATAGACGAGCAATTCGTGGGTTCCCGACGCGGACGCGACCAATCGTTCCTCGTCGCTGCTCAGTGCTAATCCGTGCGGATCGGCGATCGCTTTGCCGGGTACGTCGAGCGAGATCGCCTCACGATGGGCGGGACCGTCCAACCGCACGCGACCGATGCGACTAGCCAACACCCAACCCAGCCGAATGTTACGCGGATTGATGGGATTGCTGCGATAGACCATCCACGGAAAGTAGACGTACTGGCCGTCGGACGAGCAGCGCATGTGCCCGAGGTTAATGCCTCCCGTCAGCCCTTCCTCGTAGAGCACTTCTCCACGGGCAGTATCGATGACGGCGATCGAATTGTCGCCGCTGCACCCGACTGCCAACCGCTTCCCGTCAGGCGAGAGAGCCAAATATCGCGGCCAGGCACCCACCGCGATCTTCCGTTTCACTTGAGCCGACTCCAGATCCAACTCCGCGATCTCGGCCGAAGCCGCCAGAGCGACATAAGCCCGCTGCCCCGAGGCATCGACCGCCAGACCAGTCGGTTCAAATCCCACCTCGATCGTGGCGACGTGATGCAACCGCTGCTCACGCACTTCCACTAAATTCACTTCGCCTCTTGAAGCACATGTCACCAGGAGGTGCTGGCCGTCTCGACAAAGTGCCACGGCGGCAGGCAACTCGCCACAAGCCAATTCATCCACAACCCGGCCGCTGGGCACGTACAGCAGGGAAATGCTGTGCGAGGATTCGTTGGCGGTCACAATCCAGGAACCGTCTCGGGACAAAACCAAGTCGACGGGAGAGCGATGAGCGATTCGATTTGGAAGCGGTTCCTCGATCTCCACCGCTAGCATGGTCGGGCTCAACGATCCCAGTCCGCCACTCAATAGGAGGATCGTGGCGAAAAACGGCTTCAATTCCGGGGCGACCCAGGTAGATCGGAGCATCGGCGGCGTATCCTCGTAAAGTCCAGCGGGATGGGGCACGTTCCTGCATGTAACCATGATCATAACAAAAAGCTTACGAAACGGTGAAATAACGCACAGACCGCTTGAACCTTCGAACCCCAGAATGGATAATCCCGTATCAAGGTCTGTCTGTGATTTGAAAAAGCTACGGATCGACCACGACCCCAGCCCCGATGCGGACGCCCAAACGGGAGGCGTTCAAACAAAGTTTCCCCCCTATTTTTGTTTCAAGGAGTATAGGAATGCGACATCTGACTGTAGTCACGATGGTGACCGCGATGTTGGCGAGCGCCGCGCTCGTCTCGGCCGAAGAGATCAAGAGTGGTCTGCAAGCCGGTGATTTTATTGGTGCCTTCAACGTCACGAAAACGGCGGGTGCCGCGGACGATGGCGTGGATGTGGACAAGAATCTGTGCTACCGCTGCAAGAACGGAGGTCGTCCTCAGGTGATGATCTTCACACGCTCGACGGACGAGAAGGTCGTCAAGTTGGTCCAGAAGCTGGATCAGGCTTTGACGGACAACAGCGGCAAGCAGCTCCGCGCGTTTGTGAATGTTCTGGGCGAGAGCCGCCCGGCCGCGACCGACGAGTCCAAGGCATTGGCCGCGACTTCAAAGGTCAAGAACGTGCCCTTCGTCGTTCCTGACGAATTCGAGAACGGCCCGGCGGATTACGGGATCAATGCCAAAGCTGACGTCACCGTGATTCTGGCCACGGGTGGCCAAGTCAAGGCGAACCGCGCCTTTGGTGCCGCCAAGGACGTCGACGTCGACGCCGTCATCGGCGACCTGCAGAAGATTCTCAACTAGTTCCCTTGCGGACTCTGGTTTACACCAAAGTCGCAGCGCTGGTTCGCCCGGCGCTGCGGCTTTTTTTATGCGCATCGATGTTGTTGCTTGAGACAGATCATTGCGCAGAGAGATTTGGGTTTGTGCGTTCCGGATGGTTTACTCCGTTGGCTCGGTGGAGGCTTGCAGCAATCGTTCGACCAACGGCGTGATATCCTTCTCGTAACCAAAGCCTTCGGGACCATACTCGGCATCGTCATTCTTGAACGTGGTGTGTAGCTTCCCTTCGCGATCGAACACCAAGGCGACTGGGATCGCCACCGCACCGATGTGCGTTAAGACTTGTTCATCCGCGTCCGTGCAAAGGAAGTTTGTCAACTGGGCTTGTTTTGACGTGAGAAATTCCAAAACGCGGGGTTGCACATCGGCGGGCTGTTCGTTGTCACCGCCGAAGTAGTCGACGCTAACGGACGCACACACGACTTGGTCGGGGAACTTCTTCTGCATGGCCAAGAAGTGAGGGAACTCGCGTATACAGGCCAGGCACCACGTGGACCAGACATCGACCACCACGACTTTGCCCTTTTGTTGTTGGACCCACTGCTGCACCTCGTCCCAACTCCGCAATTCCACGTTCACCTCCGAGTCGTGGCTGTTAGCCTCGGCCGGAGCCCCTGGATTGCCTACTGAATCGTCCGAAAGAGGTGCAACCGCCATCGTATTACTCTGCGCGGGCTCTGAAGTGCTGGGTTTCGAGC